>CACYBN010000122.1 GCA_902772675.1 uncultured Erysipelotrichaceae bacterium | reverse complement strand
TTCTTTTTAATTCTTGTTTTCTTCCTCTTTGCCATTACTCTCACCATTTTCTTCTACTATTACAAAATCAATAGTTTTATCTTCTTTAGAAGCATTTATTACTTTAACAGTAACCTTATCACCTAAAGAGTATCTCTTCTTTTTATGTTCTCCTATTAAACTTTGAGATGTTTCATCGAAATGATAATAATCATTTAAATCTGTAATATTAACTAATCCCTCAATTAAATTAGGTAATTGAACAAACATACCAAAATTAGCACATCCAGTAATAATACCTTCAAAAACCTCTCCTATATGATCCATCATATATTCTGCCATCTTCATTGATTCTACATCTCTTTCACAATCGATAGATGCTCTTTCCATTTCTGATGAATGATCTGCTATTTCAACAAGTTTCATTTCCCAAGCTGAAATAGTTTTAGGATCTAAATCATGTTTAAATAAATAAGTTCTAAGTAATCTATGTACTGTTGTATCTGGATATCTTCTTATTGGAGAAGTAAAGTGAGTATAACATTTACTAGCTAATCCATAGTGTCCTAAATTATCTGGTAAATATATAGCTTTTTGCATACTACGTAATAGTTGACTTGATAAAATTGGATATTTTTCTTCTTTCTTTAAACTATTAAGCAATCTTTGCATAGATTTAGGACTAATATCTTTGATATCACCATTTACTTGAATACCTAAAGTTTGTAAATAATTTAAGAATGCTTGAATCTTTTCTTCTTTAGGATATTCATGAACTCTGTATAAGAACGGCAAATTCATATAAAAGATATGACTAGCTACACATTCATTAGCACAAATCATGAAGTCCTCAATCATATTCTCTCCACGTCCTCTTTCACGTAGAACAACATCAGTAGGATGACAATTTTCATCTACTAAGATTTTAGCTTCATCTACATCAAAATTGATATAACCTCTTTCATCTTTTGCTTTTCTAACAATTTCAGAAAGTTTATTCATTTCTTTCAACTTATCAGCATATTCCTCATAACCTTCAGGTATAATATCTTCTTCAATAACCTTGTTTACTTTCTTATATGTCATTTGGATTCTAGATTTAATAACAGATTCAAATATTTCATAATCTACCATCTTACCTTTTTCATCTAACTCCATAACACAAGATATAGCTAATCTTTCAACTTTAGGATTTAAAGAACAAATACCATTAGATAACTTATGGGGATACATAGGAATAACTCTATCTACTAAATAAACTGAAGTACCTCTTAAATGAGCCTCATTATCTAAAGCACTACCTTCTTTAACATAATAAGATACATCTGCTATATGAACACCCAATTTATAATGTCCATTAGGAAGAATATCTAATGATATAGCATCATCAATATCTTTAGTATCATCTCCATCTATAGTAAATATCATTTCATTTGTTAAATCTCTTCTTCCCTCTTTATCTTTTTCAGATATTTCTTCAGGAATATCATCTAACTCTGCGATTGTTTCTTCATCAAATTGATCTTTAATATCATAATTATAAACTATAGATAAAATATCTACACCAGGATCATTTTTATGACCAATTATTTTATCTAAAATACAATAATATTTCCCTTCAGATATTAATTTATCTAGAGTTACTTTTACTTTATGACCATCTACTAATCCTAGATTATCATCTTTATTCTTTTTAATTATTAAATCTAATTTAACTTTTTTATCATCAGGAATAACTCTAATAGTATCTCCTTCAATAACTATTTCACCAACAATACTATTTAAGTCCCTTTTAACTACTCTAACTATTCTTCCTTCTAGTCTTCCATCTTCTTTAGTTTCAGTTATTTCTACAATAACATCATCATTATGAAGTGCATTATTCATATTATCAATTGGTATAAAAATATCTTCCATACCATTAACTTCAACAAAACCAAATCCTTTTTTGTTAACATGAATAATACCTCTTTTTAAAGGACTTTTATCAAATGTCATATATCTATCTTTATTAGTATGATATATTTCTCCAGATTCTTCTAATTCTTTCATTAAATCAAATAATTTTTTAGTATCTTCAACATTATCTATTTTTAATTCATTATCTAACTCTTCAATGGATAAAGCTTTATTACTATTTTTTAATATTTCAAGTATTTTTTCTCTCATCGTACACCTCATTTTAATCCTATAAACATTATAACATAATAAATATAAATATATAAAAAAAAAGACTTAAAAGTCTTACATAAATTCCATTATCAAACTAATTAAAAAGAAAACTAATCCTAATACTAAAGTTAAACGACTAATAAATAATTCAGATCCTCTTTCTTTTCTTTGAGCAAATAAATCAGAACCACCATTAGAGATAATTTGTGAAGCATCTTCAGCTTTATTACTTTGCAATAATACTAATGCTATTAATAAAATTGATATTATTATTAAAAAGATTTGCACTAATATCCCTCCTCTACGCATAATAATTTATCATATTTTACATAAAAAATCAAATAAATATAATATTAAAGTATTATTATATTTTAAAAAAATAAATTATGATATAATAAAAATAACGGAGGGATTCATATGAGAATAGTAAAACTAAGTCCTCAAGACTTTGATAAATTCATAATTAGTATAAATTATTGTAGCTATTATCAAACTGCTGGATATGGAAGATTACTTAATAAATTTGGACTTAAAGATGAATACCTAGGTTTCGAAAAGAACGGTCAATTAGTAGGAGCTATGTTATTATTTTCAAAACCTATTTTTATGGGATATAAATATGCTTATGCACCTCGCGGATTAATTCTAAATTATAATGATAGAAATTTAGTATTTGAAACAGTTAGAGACTTAAAAGCATTTATGGCTAAAGAACATTTCTTAATGTTAAAAATGGATCCATTAATAATATGTTCAAAAAGAGATAAACATGGAAGTATGATAGCTCGTAACGAAAATATTAATAATGTTATAGAAACTCTAAGAATGGCTGGTTTTACTCATTGTGGATTTAATTCTTATTTTGAATCTGTTAAACCTAGATGGGAAGCAGAATTAGATCTTAGAAAAGATACTAATACCCTATTTAAGAATTTATCAAAACAAACTAGAAATAAACTTAGAAAAGCTACTAAATATGGATTAAGTGTATATAAAGATAACAAATATGATTTTAGAAGCATTTATCATCTAATTAAAGATAAAGATACAGTTAATTTAAAATACTATGAAGAATTACATTCTTTATTTGGTGATAATGTAGAACTATATTATGCTAAGATTAATACTGAAACATATGTAAAGAATACTAAATATCTATATGAAAAAGAAATGGAAATGAACGACTATCTTACTAATATAATTCAAGCAAATGGATATAAAGGTAAAAATATGAGTGGTATTCTTAACAAAAAAATGGAATCAGATAAATTATTAAGTTCATATAAAAGATATATGGTTGAAGCTACTCAATTACTTAGAGATTATCCAGATGGTTTAATAGTAGGTGTTGATGTA
The DNA here is from genome assembly GCA_902772675.1 of uncultured Erysipelotrichaceae bacterium. Taxonomy (GTDB): domain Bacteria; phylum Bacillota_I; class Bacilli_A; order RF39; family UBA660; genus RUG11788. The sequence goes on along the minus strand of CACYBN010000122.1, from coordinate 1,268 downwards.
GTACTTAAATTAAAAAATAAAATATTCTTATTAGTAGAAGGATATGATCATAGATATAGAAATTTAAATGCAAATTATCTAATTAAATGGAAAATTATAGAAAAATATGCTAATTCAAATATTGAGTTCTTCAATATGGGACCTGTCGCAGGTGTATTTGATAGAAACGAAAATAAATATAGAGGATTAAATGAAATGAAATTTAGTTATAATACTATAGCTAATGAATATATTGGAGAATTTAATCTTATAGTAAATAATGCAATTTACTCTCTATATAAAAATGTTAAGAAGTAGGTAATTTATGGAAACAACTGCCGCAATAGTTTTATTATTATTTATTATGACAATACAGTGTCTTCCATATTTTGCTGTAACATATATCATATATAAAATATTGAAGACTCTTTGGGGATCAAATAAGAGAACTAAAATAAATAGTTATTTTGCTACAAATATAGTTGATGATAGAAGAAAACAAGATTATGAAGATGTTTCTAAAGAAGTATTAAATAAAATGAATATTTCTAATATTATGGATTTAAAAAAGCATCTATATACAATATTTGAAGAATTTGAATATGCTATAGATCAAGAAGATTTCAAAGAAATGAAAAGATTAAGTACTCCGCAAAACTATAATAACTATCATACAAGTATGACTTTAAATAAAGATAAAAAAAGATATATAAAAAATATCCAACGAAGAAGTATGATAATATTTGAATTAGATACAACTAGCGTTAAACAATCAGCAAGTGCAATGATTGAAATAAGTTATAATTCTTCACCAGTAACAACTACAATAGAAAAGTTTGAAGTTATATTTAGAAAAGATTATAAAAAAGATGTAACTAATTGTCCTAACTGTGGCGCACCACTAAAAGGAAATAAATGTGAATTTTGTAATTCAGAAGTTGAAGAAAATGATTTCAAAATTCATAATATAAAGAAAATAATCAAATAAAAAAAGACTTTTTTCAAAGTCTTTTTTTTATTCATATTATTCAACGATTGCTGTAACGTTACCAGCACCAACAGTTCTTCCACCTTCACGGATAGAGAATTTAGTACCGTTTTCAAGAGCAATTGGGTGAATTAATTCAACAGTCATTTCAACGTTGTCACCTGGCATAACCATGTCAACACCAGCTGGTAATTCGATTACTCCAGTAACGTCAGTAGTTCTGAAATAGAATTGTGGTCTATAGTTAGCAAAGAATGGAGTATGTCTTCCACCTTCTTCTTTAGTAAGAACATATACTTGT
>CACYBN010000121.1 GCA_902772675.1 uncultured Erysipelotrichaceae bacterium | reverse complement strand
TTATTATCTTTAATAGTACTTTGTTTCAACTCTACAAAATTACCAACCTTATTATTATTACCTATAACTGTATTATTTCTCGTATGTGAAAAAGGACCAATACTATTATTATTACCTATATTAGTTTCTATTAAATAAGAAGAAATAATTAAATTATTATCTCCGATAACACAATCCATAATAGTAGTATTAGATTCAATTATATTATTTCTACCAATTATAGTTTTTCCTCTAATAGTTACATTAGGATAAATAATAGTTCCTTCTCCTATTATTACTTCATCATCTATATATGTAGTATTTTTATCTTTTATCTCATAATTCATATGATTCACCTACAATAATTATATCATACTTATTACTTTAATAATTCAAGAACTTCTACATCCTTAACACTATCTTTAAATTTAATAAAATCTTCTCTTGAACCAACAACCATACCATAATGAATAGGTACTACTTTTTTTGGTTTAATTTCATTTATATAATTACATGCTTCTTCCCAATTCATAGTATATAAACCACCTATTGGAACAAAAGCTACATCTACTTTAATATTTTTATTTTCATCTAAAACATCAGTATCTCCAGCAATATAATAAGATACTTCATCCATTTTAACTATATATCCTAGCCAGTTATATTCTTTCTTATGAAATTGTTTACTAATGTTATACGCTGGTACAGTTTTAATCTCTATACCATCAATAGTAGCTTGTTCATTAGGATTCATAATAATTATATTTTTTTCATCAAAACCCATAGCTAAACATTTATATTTGATATCGCTTGGACCAATTATAATAGTAGAATCATTTTTTATATTTAAAATTGATTCTTTTTCAAAATGATCATAATGAGTATGTGTAATCAATATAATATCAGCATTTCCTTCATTTATTTTTATTGGATCAAAATATAGAGTTTTAGATCCTTCTATTCTAATTGAACTTTGTATATTTACACTTATCATGTTACCACCTATTATAAATATACATCTTTTAAGCAAAAATAGAAAGCACAAACGTGCTTTCCTATTATCTATAATTTTAGGTTTATTAATTATGATGGTAACATAATTTATGTATTGCTTTTACTTCTTTCTCTTTGTAATTCAGTATCTAACCTATCTGTAAATCCTTTTTCTTCACTATTTACAATCATCCAACCCATTTCTTGAGCTACTGTTTCTAGCTTAGGCAAATATTCTAATATAACAGGGATTTCTTCTTTTGAAAAAATACTTTTTCCATCTAATGATTCTTTAATACTATCTAAAGGTAAAGCTATTCCTACAACTTTATCCATTGGTATATCTTTAAACGATCTCCATTCATCTACTAAACCTTGAACCTTATCTGGCGGTTGATGTTCTGCTTCTAAATCTGGGGAGAGTACAAAAACAAATAAATTTTCTATCCAACCAGAAAGAGCTGTTTCAAGAATAGATAACTTATCATAATCAACTTCTTCATTTTTTCTATATAAACAAATATGCTTTAATTTTTCATCTGTTTCTGATCTTTCTCTTAAATGGCCTGATTCAATGTATTCTAACATTTGCTTTATACCTTCACCTAAATCAATAGCTTCAAAACCATGATAAAAATATCTTTCCATAATATTCACCTATAACAATTATAACAAATTATTCTTCTTCTTTCGACTTACTAGATAAAAAAGTTACTTTTTCAGCGACAATTTCTGTTAAGTATTTCTTTTCTTTATCTTTTTCAATCACTCTACTTTGTAATCTACCTTTTACACCAATAATATCTCCTTTATGACAATATTCACCAGTTGTAACTGCAGTAGAATCCCAAAGTATACAGTCTATAAAGTCTGTATCATATTCGCCATTGGCATTTTTAAAACTTCTTGGAATGGCTAGTGTAACCGTAGTTATATTTTTATTCTTATCTGTTTTATGAACTTCAATATCTCTTACTAATCTACCAACCAAAACCACTTGATTCAGCATAAATCCCTCCTTTCAAGAGGTAATTTATCACAGCAAATAGTTGGTATCAAATGACCAAAAAACATTATTAAAGATAGATTAATAAGCAATTATAAATAACTATTACTAGAATTATTATTTTTGTATTAAAAATTATAGAGAATAAATAAAAAATATACTTTTTTAAAAAATAAAAAAATGAGTAAATATATTTCTACTCATCTCTATAAATTATTTTTTAATAATTGATTTAGTTCAACTGCATATTCCATAGGAAGTTCTTCTCTAAATCTTTCTATAAATCCTAAAAGAATTAATTCAATTGCTTTTTCTTTTGGAATTCCTCTACTTTGAAGATAGAATAATTTATCTTCACTTATTTTAGAAACAGTTGCCTCATGTTCCAAACTACTTGTTATATTTTCAACAATATTAGTTGGATATGCATCGCTTTTTGAATCTTTATCCATAATTAAAGTATCACATTTTACCATAGCACTAGAATATTCTGCGCTTGGTTTAATATCTACTTTTCCACGATAAGAAGAATTTCCTCCATTACGGGCAATACTTTTAGAAATAATATTACTCTTAGTATGTTTACCTATATGAATCATTCTGGCACCACTATCTTGTTGTTGTTTATTAGAAGCAACACTTATAGTAATACAAGTTCCAGTACTATAGTCACCTTTTAAAACACAACATGGATATTTCATAGTAACCGCACTACCTATATTTCCATCTATCCATTCCATAGCACCATTCTCATCTACTAGAGCTCTCTTAGTAACTAAATTTAATACATTATGAGCCCAGTTTTGAACTGTAGAATAACGACATTTACTATTCTTACCAACATATATTTCTACTACTGCTGCATGCAAAGAAGAATCAGTATATGTTGGAGCAGTACATCCTTCTACATAATGTAAATCACTATTATCATCTACGATAATAAGTGTTCTTTCAAATTGTCCCATTCCACGAGAATTAATTCTAAAATAACTTTGAAGTGGTCTATCTAATTTAGTATTTGGAGGTATATATATAAAACTTCCTCCACTGAAAACACTTCCATTCAATGCTGAAAATTTATTTTCATTATTACTAACTATCTTTCCAAAATATTTTTTAACAATTTCTGGGTATTTCTTTATTCCTTCTTCAATTGAAGTAAATATAACATTTTTCTTTTCTAAATCATCAAGCATATTATGATATATTACTTCACTTTCATATTGAACTCCCATACCATCTAGATGTTTTTCACTTTCAAGAACTCCTAAACATGATAATTCACATTTAATATCCTCATTTATATTATTCCAACTACTTTTGATTTCTTTACCATTTTCATTTTTATAATAAGTTATTTTATCAAAATCCAAATCGTATTTTGGTCCAAATGAAGGCATCTCTAATTTATTAAAATTTTCAAAAGATTGTAGTCTAAATTCTCTAACCCAATCTTCATCTTCTTTTATTTCTGAGATTTTTTCTATATTAGCTTGTGAAAGTCC
>CACYBN010000120.1 GCA_902772675.1 uncultured Erysipelotrichaceae bacterium | reverse complement strand
TTTAATACTTCTAATTTATCGATTTCTTCTAAAGTAAACATAGTATGCCCCCTTTAATCGACGTATATTATATCATATTTAAAAAAATTTTCAAGTATTTACTCTTTTCTTGCACTTATTCCATAATATCTTCTTATTAATAGTATTCCTTTTTCATAAGTATGATTTTTTATATACTCATCTATTTTAGCTAAATCTAACTCTTTATCTTCAAATTCATCTAAAATTGGAGTTTTCATTAATAAAGCTATTAAATCATCTTTTGTTTTATAAAATTCTCTTACATGAATAGGAACTAATTCTACATCTTTGAATCCAGCATCTAATACATTTAAATAATCAATTACACTTATTGGTATTTCATCATTAAATCCTTGTCCTTTTCCATAAACTCTTTTTAATTCATAACAATCCATTTTATCAACACCACGAATTAATAATAATCCCCCATGTTTTAACTTTTTAAATATTTGGTCTGGATCAGTTACAGTGTGTCTAGCTGTTACACAATCAAAAAAATCATCCTCTACATCCATTTTTAAATTGTCCATTATACGAAACTCTATTTTCTATTTACCAGACTTTTCTAAATTCTTATTAGCAGTTTTTATCATTTCTTTAGAATAGTCTGTTCCTAAGACATAACAATCTGGATAGTATTTTAAAACTTTTTCTCCGCCTGCTGTTCCTAAATCTAGAACGTGGCTTTCTTCATTTACTTCTCTTTTTAATAAATCAATCATATCCCAATTTGTTAGATTTTCATCTTCTCTTTTTATCATTGAAAAATCCCAATTGTTTATTTTTTCATAAAAATCTTTTTCCATAATTACCCTTCTTTCATATTAATATGTGATTGTAAAATAAAAAGAACCTCCTTTCATGAAATACAGCAAAAAACAATCACAAAATATTTGTGTATTTATTATTTTTTACCATTCATGATAGAGATTCTAAGGTTCTCTTCATTATTAACCCAACATAAGTTTCACGATAGTAATACGCGAATGGAATAATTGAATTACTACGTCTAGATAGTAACACATTTGTTTGATTTTGTCAAATTATCTTCCTACCCCAACTTTTTCAAAGACTTCTTTTACTTTATCTTCTGCTATCTTACGAACTTTTTCATTTGATTTATCTAATAAATTATCAACAACACCATCATTCATAATTTTATTAAATCTTTCTTGTAAGTTAGTTAAGAATTCTTCAACTACATCTGCAACTCTCTTTTTGAAATCTCCATATCCAGAATTTTCAAATTCTTTTTCTGCATCCTCAATAGATATATCTTTCAAAGAAGAATATATAACTAATAAGTTACTAATTCCAGGCTTGTTTTCAGGATCATACTTAACTACAGCTTCACTATCAGTAACTGCACTCATAATTTTCTTTCTAGCAGATTTTGGATCTTCTAATAGTTTAATACAACCTTTTTCATTATCATCTGATTTACTCATCTTTTTAGTAGGATCTTGTAAATCATATATTTTTGCTCCTTCTTTAGGTATTACAGGTTCTGGTATTTTAAAAGTTTCTCCATATTTATTATTAAATCTTTCTGCTATATTACGAGCTAATTCTACATGTTGTTTTTGATCTATTCCAACTGGAACTACATCAGCATCATACATTAAAATATCACTTGCCATTAACATTGGATAAGTAAATAAACCTACAGATACACTCTCATTATTTTTACTTTTTTCTTTATATTGAGTCATACGAGCAGCTTCACCCATATATGTATTACATTCAAAAACCCATCCTAAATTAGCATGATACATATTTTCAGATTGAATAAATAAAGTTGTATATTCAGGATTTAATCCTACAGCTAAATATATTCCAATTAAATTTCTTATTTTTTCTTTTAATTCTTTTGGATCATTATAAACAGTTAAAGCATGTAAATCTGCTACAAAAACAAAAGTTTCATATTCTTTTTGCATTTCATTAAATTGCTTTAGTGCTCCTATATAATTTCCAATAGTTAATTCACCAGTTGGTTTAATACCTGATAGTAATCTTTTCATAGAAATACCTCCAATAAATAAATTATAACAAAAAAGATTACAAATGTAATCTTTTATTGTTCTTTATTTCCAAATCTTATAGATTTATATATTTCCATTACTACTAAAATAATTAGTGATAATAAGAACATTAAGAATAAATTAATATTTCCAATAGATCCTACTTCTAATACATTTCTTAAGAATGGAATTTCCATTACAAAGAATTGTAATAAAATAGATCCAAATACAGTAAATATAATTAATGGATTACTTGAAATACTAACTGAGAATGCACTATTCTTTTCACTTCTACAATTAAATACATGAACATTTTGAATAAATACCATTAAAGTCATTACAAATCCACGAGCTAAAGTTTCATCCATATTAAATTCTTTAATAAGAACTGCCCATAATCCAAATACTACTAAACCTATAACAATACCTGAAAATAATATTTCACTTATAAATACTTTATCAAATAAACTTTCCTTAGTATCTCGAGGTTTCTCTTCCATAATAGTTTTTTCACCTTTTTCAAAAGATAATGCTATATCTTGTAAACCATCTGTTACTAAGTTTAACCATAATAATTGAATTGCTAATAATGGAAGTGGTAAATTAAATATTACACTAAGTAAGTAAAAAGATATTTCTGCTATTCCACTAGATACTAAGAAATATGCTATTTTTCTAATATTAGAATATGCTATTCTACCTTCTTTTACTCCTGCTACTATACTTTTGAAATTATCATCTATTACTATCATTTTAGCAGTTTCTTTAGCTATATCAGTACCACTACCCATAGCAACACCAATATTAGCTGTTTTTAAAGCAGGTGCATCATTTACTCCATCTCCAGTAACTGCAACAAACTCTCCTTGTCTTTTTAAAGATTCTACTATTTGAAGCTTTTGAATAGGATCTACTCTAGAAAAAATCTTCTTACTTTTAACAAAAGCATCAAATTTTTCCATATCTCCTTTTTCAAATATATTAGATACTTCTTCACCAGTAGTTACTTCTATATAATCATTAGTTAAAGATAAGTCTTTTCCTATTTTAAATGCTGTTAAAGGATGATCTCCAGTAATCATTATTACTTTTATTCCAGCTTTAGAACATTGTCTAATAGATGCTACTACTTCTTTTCTAATCGGATCGATAAATCCAACCATACCATCAAAAGATAAGTTCTTTATATCTGATTCTTTATATTCTTTTTTCTTTTCTATTTCTCCATGAGCTAAAGTAATAACTCTATATCCATCTGTAGCTAATCTTTCATTTTGTTCTTCATATTTATTAAGATCTTTTTCTTTTATTTTACAAAAAGATGTAACCTTTTCTAAAGAACCTTTTATAGTACAATAAACTTTTCCTTTTTCTTCATAGAAAACAGCTGAGTATTTATTACTAGATTCATATGGAATAGAATCTATTATTTTTATATCATCTTTTTTTACTTTTAATTTTTCTCCAAGAACTAAGAAAGCTAAATCTATAGAATCACCTATTTTTTCTGATAAGATAGCTTCATTATTAAGTACTCCTAATAATGCTATATCTTTTGCTCTTTTTAAGTCATCTCCAATAACTCTACCTTCAGATGAATAACCAATTCCAGTTACTTCATATTCAGTATCATCTGGTAATAAAATCTTTTTAGCAGTTTGTTCATTACATGTTAGAGTTCCTGTTTTATCAGATGCTATAACAGTACAACTACCTAAAGATTCAACAGAATATAATTTCTTAGCAATTACTTTCTTTTTAGCCATTCTATTAGAACCTATTGTAAGAGCCATAGTAAGAGCTAGTGGAAGTCCTTCTGGCATCGCAGATACTGAAAGAGCTATAACAGATAAGAATATCTCATTATATGGAACTTTTTTTAGTACTAATACTACTGCAATAATAATTGCAATTACTATTAACAACATTGTTATTTGTTTAGTAAATTTTTCAACTCTTATAGTTAAAGGAGATTTCTCTTCTTTAGTCTCATTTAAAGTATTAGCTATTTTCCCAATTTCTGTATTAAGTGCAGTACCTATTACTACAGCTACTCCTCTACCAGTAACAACATTAGTTCCTGCAAATAACATATTTTTTTGATCACCTAAACTTAGTTTAGTATTTTTTATTACATTAGAATGTTTTTCTACTTGAACACTTTCACCAGTTAAAATAGCTTCATCTATAGTTAAATTATGTGCTTCTAATACTCTTAAATCAGCACTTATTTTATCACCAGATTCAAGTATTACAATATCTCCAATTACTACTTCAGTAGCATCTATTAATATTTCTTTTCCATCTCTTAATACTTTAGTTTTAATGGTAACTAGTTTTTGTAAAGATTCAGCATTAGTATTTGCTTTATTTTCTTCTATTGTTCCTATTATTAAATCAACTACTACTATAAAAGCTATTACACAAGCATCTACTACTTCACCAGTAAATAAACTTGCAAAGATAACTACTATTAGTAGAATAACCATAGGATCTAATAATTCTCCTAATAATATTTTAAAAATACTATCTTTCTTTTTCTTTGGTAATTCATTTTTACCATCTCTTAATAATCTTTTACTTGCTTCTTTACTAGAAAGTCCTTCTCTACTAGAGTCGACTTTTTCATAAACTTCTTTTTCACTTAAATTATAATAATTCATATGTTCCTCCATCATAAACAATTATATAAAAAAATCAAAAAAAAGAGAAGAAATTTCTTCTCCTATTTTATTAGTTTGCAACTCCACTATAGAATAATCCCTTACACCACTATTTGCATAATCATTTGTAGTAGAACTTCTCTTCAATTCACATGATGGAATAAATTTATCTATATTATTAATTGATCTAGTTTCTAAATCCCTTATTATTCTTTATCACAAACCAGCACCTGTATTATCTGGTACTTTATCAAATTTGTAATCAGTAGCATCTATTACTTTATAATATGTTCCAACTTTTCCTTTGATAGTTTTTTTACCATCAATATTTACAGGATTAAGTGATGCAAAACTATTACCATCTTCAGTTATAAATTCTAGTGTTAATCCAACGCTTTGCTTCTTATCAGAATTATTAGTTAATTCGAAGTCAGCATATGCCATTCCATCTTCTTCACTATAAAAATTTGTAATTGTTATATCAAAATTATCTACTGAATGTTTTTTATAAATAGCTTCAGATGTATTAGTTTTTACATTATTATCTTCTTTTATATTTTTAGTGGCATCTTTATTTGTTTTATCTTTCCAATCTTCTGGTACTTTAGAATAACCAAAAAAATTAACTATTTTAGATTCATCTATTATTTCTAATTCACTATCTTTTGTCTTTTCTTTTTTACCGAAATATAAAAATAATGAAGTACCAATTAATACTACTCCTACTAACATAACTATTATTGATAAAGTTCTCTTAAGTTTCATAACTTGCCTCCTATTATAAAATAATTATAACATGTGAATAATAAAAAAAACATAATTAATTATGCTTTTTTAAATCAAATACTACATCAGCTTCTTTAGAAACATTGTCGGAGTGAGTAACAATAATTACACACTTTTTTTCTTCATGTGCTAACTTCTTAAATATATTCATTATTTCTTTTTCAGTTTCTTTATCTAAGTTACCTGTAGGTTCATCTGCTAAAATTAATTTAGGATTATAAGACAAACTTCTAGCTATAGCAACTCTTTGTTGTTCTCCACCAGATAATTTTAAAACTCTTCTATTACCATGACTTTTATCTAGTCCTACATTATTTAATAGTTCTAATACTTTTTCATTTTTATTCTTACATTTTATATGTGAAATATTCATAGATAATTTTATATTCTCTGCTGCTGTTAAATGAGGAAGTAAATTAAATGACTGAAAAACTATTCCTATTAAATTACTTCGATAATAATCTAATTTTACTTTTCTTAGATTTTTTTCTTCAAAATATACATCTCCTAAGGTTGGTCTTTCAAGACCACTTAATAATGATAATAAAGTCGTTTTACCTGATCCACTTTTACCTCTTATCGCATATATTTTTCCTTCTTCAAATTCATAAGATAAATCTTTAAATACAAATTCATCTTTTTTAGCATCTTTATATCTATAAGAGACTTTATCTAATCTTAATAATTTATTTTTCATTAGCTTCTCTCCTTTAATATAGTTAATGGTGAAAATCTTGCAATAGCTATAATTGATGAAATACTACTAAATATAGTTAAACCTACTCCTATTGC
>CACYBN010000119.1 GCA_902772675.1 uncultured Erysipelotrichaceae bacterium | reverse complement strand
TACTTTTTAGCGTCAAATTTTTTTCTAGATTCTGTATTAAGAATTCTTTTTCTTAATCTTATATTTTTAGGTGTAACTTCAACTAATTCATCGGAATTGATATAATCCAATGCATATTCTAGTGTTATAATTCTTGGTCTTTTTAATACTACTGTATGATCAGAACCAGCTGCTCTTACATTAGTTAGGTTTTTACCTTTTACACAGTTAACTGCTAAATCATTATCTCTAGAATGTTCACCAACTATCATTCCTTCATATACTTCTACTCCAGGTTCTATAAACATTACTCCTCTGTCTTCTAATGCACCTAAAGCATAAGCTGTTGATTTACCATTTTCCATTGATACTAATACACCTAATGAACGTTCTCCTACTTCTACATCTGCCATTGGTCTATATTCACTAAATGTATGGTTCATTATTCCATAACCTTTTGTCATTGTCATAAAGTTTGTTGAAAATCCTAATAATCCACGTGATGGGATTACATAGCTTATATGAGTTTGTCCATTTGCAGAACTCATATTTCCCATGATTGCTCCTCTTAAACCTAATTGTTCAATTACTGAACCTACTGTATCTTCAGGACAATCTATTTGTAAATCTTCATATGGTTCACATTTTACTCCATCGATTTCTTTTACTATTACGCTTGGTTTTGATACTTCAAGTTCAAATCCTTCTCTTCTCATATTTTCTATTAAAATACTTAAGTGAAGTTCTCCACGACCAGAAACTATCCAACTTTCATTGTCTGCTGGTCTTACTTTTAAGCTTACGTCTCTTTGAGTTTCTTTATTAAGTCTTTCTTCTATTTTACGTGCTGTTAATAAATCACCATCTTTACCACAGAATGGACTTGAGTTAGTTCCTATTCTCATTTCTAGTGTTGGTTCATCTATATGTAATATTGGAAGTGGAGCGTCTTTTCCTACTTCGCATAATGTTTCTCCTACTGATATATCAGGAAGACCTGCTACTGCACAAATATCTCCAGCTTCAGCTTCTTCTATTTCAATTCTCTTATATCCTATAAAACCAAATAATTTTTGTATTCTAAATTGTTTAATAGATCCATCTAATCTATGACATGCAACCATTTGACCTGTTTTAATTTTACCATTGTGTACTCTACCAATTCCTATTCTTCCAACATAGTCATTATAGTCTAGTAATGCTGGTTGGAATTGTAAATCGTTATTTGCATCTCCGCTTGGAGCTGGAATTTCAGAAATTATTAAGTCTAATAATTCGTCGAATCCTTTTGTTTGAGTAGATAAATCACTATCTAAACTAGAAGTTCCATTAATTGCTGATGCATATACAACAGGGAAATCTAATTGATCATCATTAGCTCCTAATTCAATAAATAATTCTAATACTTCATCAATTACTTCTGCACATCTTGCACTTTCTTTATCTACTTTATTAATAACTACTATAGGTTTATTATTTGCTTCTAAAGCTTTCTTTAAAACAAATCTTGTTTGAGGCATAGTTCCTTCATAGGCATCAACCACTAAGATTACACCATCAACCATGTTCATTATTCTTTCAACTTCTCCACCGAAGTCAGCATGACCAGGCGTATCTAATATATTGATACGTGTATCTTTATAATCTATAGCTGTTGTCTTAGCTAAGATTGTTATTCCTCTTTCTTTTTCTAATTGGTTGCTATCCATTGAAACATTTGATAAATCTTCATTTTCTCTAAATGTTCCACTACTTTTTAAAATTTGATCTACTAATGTTGTTTTACCATGGTCAACATGAGCTATAATTGCAACATTTCTTTTTTCCATAAAATACCACTTCTCCCATAAACTTACATAATTATACCATAAAACTTTAAAAATACAAGAATAAAAATAGTTCAATTGACCTAAAATAAAATATAATCTATAATTGATTAAGGTGAAGAAGATGGCTGAAGGATTAGTTAAATTTTTCTTAAAAGTGTTTAGTGGTATAACTACTACTGAATTAGGTAAAACAATTACTGTATTTATTGTTTCTATGTTACCTTTAATAGAACTTCGTGGTGGTTTAATAGCTGCTGCATTATTAAATATAAACTTTTTTAAAGCTTTTATAGTTTGTTATATAGCTAATATCTTACCAGTGCCATTCATATTATGGCTAATAAGAATTGTTTTAAATTGGATGGCTACTATCAAATTATTTAAAAAGATTGTTAATTGGTTAAATGAAAAAGTTCAAAAGAAAAAAGGAAAAATAGAAAAATATGGTTATTTAGGAATTTTCTTATTTGTAGGGATTCCTCTACCAGGAACAGGTGCTTGGACTGGTGCTTTAATTGCTGCTATGCTTGATATGGATAGGAAAAAGTCTTTTGTTGCGATAGCAATTGGTATTTTTGCTGCTGGTGTTATTATGTCTATTCTATCCTATGGTATATTAAAAAGTATTATATAAAAAAATCCACAGTTTTTGTGGATTTTTTATTTTATCAATTTTGCATGAATAACTAATCTGTTGTTTGAGTTTTTATAGCAAGTAGACAATGTTATTATTTTGTCGTCACTGTTTAGTTTTACTTTAAAATTATATATACTTCTCTTTTGGATTTTGTTTAAGAAATCTGTATAACTTTTTTCACTACCAAAGTTTACTGTTAAATAATCTGTTGTATTTTTAATAGTATATATTGAGAATATTTGCCATTTCATATTCTTATCTAGTGTATTAAAAGTTATTATTTGGTTATCTTTATTTGTATACCAACTCTTATTTAATACATTTTTTAATGATCCAAACATGATACCTAAGTCATTTCTATGTCCATAGAAAATTGTGTTTTGGTCAAGTTTTTTAGTATCATTACGATAATCTACAAATACCCAACCATGAGTGTTTTTCTTTTTATAATAACTATAATTTAAGTAATATTTATTATCTTTATGTTGAGTTACAGGCATATTTATCTTTGTATTTTTAACCTTTAACCAACCTACTGTTTCATTATTAATTTTTAATAGTTTATCCCATGTTTGTTCAAATTTTTTATAATAAGGACTATTAGATTGTTTAGCTTTTTTTGTATCTTCTGCAGATTGAGTCGGAGCTTCTTCTTTTATTGTTTTATCATCATATACTTCTTCTTCAGGTTCAAATTCTGATAAATCTTCTAGACCTTCTATTTCATTTATATTTTCCATTTCATCTTCGATTGAATCTGTATCTTTATTATATTTAATATATGAAAGAGTTCCTACTGCTATTGAAACAATTATAAATACTAATAATATTAATCTTAAGAAAGTTAAATTTACTTGTTTCATAGTATTTTTATCTTTGTATTCTTTTGTATATTTTACTTTTAGTTTTAAATTATTGCTTTTTATAACTTTTTTATATTTTTCTGATACAGTATCGAATAGTTTAATAATTCTTCTACTATTTTCTTCTTGATTAAATACTATTTTTATATTTTTCTTATTATTTTTTATTATATTTTCAAATATAAAATCTATAGATTCTTCATTTAAGTTATATAAATTAATTACTTTTAATTTATCATTAAATCTAAAGAAAGAATTTATATCTTCTATATCGTCTGGTTTAATATTACAATCTATATCGATTTGTTTTCTATAATATATATCTGAGTAAGTATTAAATTTATTAATTTCCATAAAATTACTTAAATATAATACTTCACATCTAGTAGTAATATTTATATCTTTTTCACGAGATAATTTATCTAACATAAATGAAGATATTGAATATAAATTAACATTTTTTATATATTTACTTTCAAGTAGTTTTTCAAATGAAATATAACCTACATTCTTATCTTCTAATAAATTTACATTTTTAATACCTGGTATATTTTTAATTATTCTATATACAAGTGGGAATATAGCATTAATGCTTACATTAACTGTATCTATTCCTTTTTTTACTACTATTAAATTGAAGAATGATTCTATTAATTCGATATTTTCATTTATATATTCATCACTAAATACCATTTTTTCAGTATTTATTACATTAGTATTGTTTAAATGTCTAGGATCAACTGGTAATTCACGCAAAGAAAAATTTAAGGTATTATCTTTTATCTTAACAAGTATCTTATGCATTTTTACCAACTCCTATCATAATTATATTATCACTCTTAAAAATATAAGACAATATACTTAAAGTATAATAAAAAGAATATCTATGTAAATCTTGACATAATCTAAATGTAAATAATTTTTATTTTATTGAAACGTTTTTTTAACTATGGTAAGATTTTATCATAGAGGAGGATAGAAAAAATGAAAAAAATCAAAAAATTAGGTTTGCTACTAGTTGCAGTTGCTACATTATCAGTTAATGTATTAGTAGTTGGTGCCGTTGCAGTTTCAAATGGTACAGGTAAATTCTTAAGTACAAATGATGTACCAGAAGAATTAAGAGGAAAAGATATCATTAACCAAAAATATGAAACAGTTAAAGGTATTACTATTAAAAATGATTCAATTAAATCAGGTGATACTTATAAAGAATTATTAGAAAGAAGTGCTGATTTAAACACTAAGATTTCTAAAGGTGCTAAAGAGTTCGTTTATGGTTATGCTTTAGATTTAAAAACTAAAACTAAAGTTGTTGATGGTAAAAAATTAACAGGAAAAGAATTATATGAAAAGGCAAAAACATTATATGATGCTGCTGCTGGTGATATAGCTCAAGGTAATACTAATACTGATGCAGTTAAAGCTTGGGATAGTTTCATGAATGTTCTTACTGATGCTAGTGGAAATCCTGTTTCTGGAGATGAAACATTATGGTGCTTCACTGATCCATGGGATACACAAGTAAAATTAAAAGAGTCATGTGATGAAGAATATTATTTATTATTAGTAGCTGACAAAGTTACAAACTGTGCTGCTGAAACATATGATTTTAATACATGGGAAACTACAAACAATGGTAAAGAAGCAGATCAAAAAGAAGATCAAGCTTGTGCTCCTGATGAATATGTAACAGCTAAACCATTCAAAGTAGCTCCAACTAAAACTGATTGTGATCCTGTAACTCCACCACCTAAAAATCCACCTACTGGTGTTGCTACACCATATGTTATTGCTGGTGTTGTAGCTATTGGCGGAATAGCAGTTATCGCTATTAGTAAAAAGAAAAAATTTATTTAATCAAATAATTAAATAAAAAAAGAAGAGATCAAATCTCTTCTTTTTAACTGTCTCTATAATCTTCTTTATAATAGTTATTATCTTTCTTTTTATATAAATAGTCGTAGGTATAATCAGCTAAAGATTCATCACCCTCATCTGTATACTTAGTTTTCTTTTTTATTTCCTCTATTATTTTTCTATCTATCTTTTCTTTTTCCATAAATCCTCCATAAAAAAAGAAATTAAATAATTTCTATTTCTTTTTTATTTGCTTTACATAAGCATTAACTTTTTGTGCCCATTTACTTGATGCTGCATACTTGTGATTCATCTTTTCTGGAGTATTAAGACCTACTCTATAATAATTCTTATATAAATTATTTATAAATCTATTTATTCCTTCATCAACTGATGAGAAATGCATATATCCACCGCTACCTTTCATACCACCAAAATTATTGTATTTAGTAGCTAGAGTACTACATTTCCAGTTACAACCAGTTTCTAATAACATTATTCCTACAGCTACATATGGATCTACTCCATATTTTAAACATCTAGTTGCTATTAGTTCTCCTTTCCCTGCAAGAACTCCTTTTAATGATTTATTTAATCTAGTAACTAATTCTTGTTTAGTTAGTCCATCAAATACTTCTACTCTCTCAATATTAGTTGCTATTTTTTTTATATCTTCATCACCTGTAACATCATCAACATGATAAGCTATTTTAGTTAAATCTTCTACTTTTTGAACTGAAATAGTTTTAGGAGTTGAAGCCATAGCTAAATCATTTTTTATATATACTGTGTTGTTCCCTATTACAGATGCTATTATTCCAAAAACCAAAAGTAACGCCCCTACTGAAGTAAAAAGCCGACTTAATTTCAAAATAAACACCTCGTTTTTCTTTTAAAACAAAATCATTTTAACATACATATTATAAAAAATCAAATTGGTTAGCACTCTATATTGACAAGTGCTAAAATAGTGATATAATGTATTTGATGATGGGAGGGATTTATTATGAATGAACCTTTTGAAGAAAATTTAAAAGATGTACTAAATAAGTACGGTAGAAATATTACTGATATAGTTAAAGAAGGAAAACTAGATCCTATTATAGGTAGAGATGAAGAAATTCGTTCAATTACGAGAATATTATCTAGAAAATCTAAAAATAATCCAGTCTTAATTGGAGAACCTGGAGTTGGTAAAACTGCTATTGTCGAAGGATTAGCAGAAAGAATAGTTAAAGGTGATGTTCCTAATACTTTAAAAAATAAAGAAATATGGGAACTAGATATGGGTGCTTTAGTAGCGGGAGCTAAATATCGTGGTGAGTTTGAAGAAAGACTTAAAGCTGTTCTTAAAGAAATAAAAGAATCTGATGGAAAAATAATCATGTTTATAGATGAGATTCATATGATTGTTAACTCTACAGGTGATTCTGCAATGGATGCTTCTAATATGTTAAAACCAATGTTAGCTAGAGGTGAAATACATTGCATTGGTGCTACTACTCTTAATGAATATCGTAAATATATTGAAAAAGATGGAGCTTTAGAAAGACGTTTTCAAAAAGTTTTAGTTAAAGAACCAACTGTAATGGATACTATTACTATATTACGTGGATTAAAACAAAGATATGAAGTATTTCATGGAGTTACAATTAAAGATAAAGCTTTAGTAGCAGCTGCTACTCTATCTAATAGATATATTACTGATAGATTTTTACCAGATAAAGCAATAGATCTTGTAGATGAAGCTTGTGCTACTATAAAAGTTCAAATGGAATCTGTTCCTGAAGGACTTGATAGACTTACTAGATCTATTATGCAACTTGAAATTGAAAAAGAAGCTTTAAAGAAGGAAAAAGATGAATTTTCTAAAAAGAGAATTGAAGAAATTGATACTAAATTAGAAACTCTTAAAGAGAAAGAAAATAATCTTAGAACTAAATGGGAAGAAGAAAAAGATATTAATAATAAAATAAATAAGAAAAAAGAAGAATTAGAAACTGCTACAAGGGAATTATCTAAAGCTGAAGATAATTATGATCTAGAAAATGCAGCTATATTAAGACATGGTACTATTCCTAAAATTGAAAAAGAACTTGAAGAATTAAAGAAAAGTAATAAGGCTGATATTCTATCAGATGTAGTAGATGATGAATCTATAGCTAATATTATTTCTAGATGGACTAATATTCCTATTCAAAAACTTGTTTCTGGAGAAAAAGAAAAACTTCTTAATTTGGAAGGAAATATGAAGAAACGTGTTATTGGACAAGATAATGCTTTAAAACTTGTAAGTGATGCTATTATAAGGGCTAGATCAGGTATAAAAGATCCTAATAGACCAATTGGTTCTTTTATCTTCTTAGGTCCTACTGGTGTTGGTAAAACTGAAGTTGCTCGTACTTTAGCTAGTGAATTGTTTGATGATGAAAGACATATGATTAGGATAGATATGAGTGAATATATGGAATCATTCTCAGTAAGCAGATTAATTGGTTCTCCTCCAGGATATGTTGGATATGATGAAGGTGGTCAATTAACTGAGGCTGTTAGAAGAAATCCTTATAGTATTGTATTATTTGATGAGATAGAAAAAGCTCATAAAGATGTATTTAATATATTACTTCAAATATTAGATGATGGTAGAATTACTGATTCTCAAGGAAGAACTGTTGATTTTAAAAATACTATAATTATTATGACTTCTAATTTAGGAAGTGAATATATATTAGATAAGAATGTAAATACTCAAGAATTAATCCAAAAAGAATTAAGAATGACTTTCAAACCTGAATTCATTAATAGAATTGATGAGATAATAGTATTTAATTCATTAGATAAAAAAGTTGTTTACTCTATTCTTGATAAGATAATTAGAGATATTGAGAACAGATTAAGTGACAAAAAGATTAAGATTGAACTTACTGATAAAGCTAGAGATTTTATAATAGATGAATCATATGATGAAGAATATGGAGCTAGACCTATAAAAAGATATGTTTCTAGAAACTTAGAAACTTTAATAGCAAGTAATATTATTAATGAAAATATTAAATATAATTCTACTATTGTAATAGATGTAGAAGATAATCAATTGGTTATAAAAGATAATTACAAATAAAAAAGATACTTAAAGTATCTTTTTTT
>CACYBN010000118.1 GCA_902772675.1 uncultured Erysipelotrichaceae bacterium | reverse complement strand
TATTTCTTGCCAAATTTAATTGTTAGTCTATTAGAATAATCTTTTATTACATTCTTTCCATATTTAGTATCTACATTTTTTAGTAGCTCACCAACTTCTAAATATGTTTTCATCTTTTCTTTTGCTTTTGAATAATCTTTTACACTTTGAAATATTTCATGAGTTAATATTTTATTTTCAATTTGTTTATATGTTTTATCTATTTCTTCTATCATATCCACTCCTTTCCTATGGACTACATGTTTCAATTTTTAATTTATTGTTTTTAATTTTGAACATAATACTGCCATCTAAATCTGTTCTATATATCTTTGAATCATTTAAATTATCTAAAACTTCTTTATTTGGATGACCATAACGATTATTCTTCCCTACACTAATAATTGAGTATTTAGGATTAATCTCTTCGATAAATTCTTTACTACTACTTGTATTACTTCCATGATGTCCTACTTTTAATACATCTATATTTGATATATTATATTTATCTAGTATTTCTTTTTCAGCAATAATTGATGCATCTCCCATAAATAAAAATTTATAAACATCTAGTTCAGTATAAATAACATTACTATTATCATTTTCATTATCATATTCTTTGGTTTGTAAGAAATATAATTTATTTTTATCTATATTTAATTCTTTAATACATGAATAATGTTTAATTTTTTTCTTATCTAATACTTTAATTAATTCTTTTTCTAAATAATTGTATGTCCCACAATCAAATATTACTTTTTCAACCTTAAAATTATTAACTAAGTTAATAGCTTCTCCCATATGATCGAAGTCTCCATGAGTTATTATTAAATAATCTATTTTTCTAATTCCATAACTTTTTAACATAGGAATGGTTCTATTAATAGCTAGATTATTGCTACTATAATAAGATTTTATTCCTCCAGTGTCTATTAATATATTTTTATTATTTATATGAAGTAATGTACTATCACCCTGATCTACATCTATAAAAATTATATAATTATCTTTTAGAAATATATTTATATTATACTGATATATAAATAGTATTAATAAAAATACTAATAATAATTTCTTTCTTAATTTTAATAATAAAAATAATACTAAATAATAAATAACTATATAAATAATATTAGTTTTTCCAAATACTAATATTATATTTAAATTAGTACATATATAAGATAATTTTTCCAATATAAAAATTAATAAATATAATAAACTATCTAATATTGGTATAAATACTGATATAAGACTTAGAGGAAATACTAATAAAGAAATTAATGGTACAAATATAAGATTAAAAATAATTGATGAAATATTTATTGAATAATAAGTATTAATACTAATTGGAAAACTACATAGAAAAGATATAACTGAAGTCATTAATAATTTTGATATATAATATTTTCTTTTATTAATTAAATTACTAAATACTATTAAAAAATATGTTATAGTAGCAGAATATAAAAAACCTGTATTAAATACTAAAAAAGGATTAATAAATAACAAAATACTTATAGTTAAAACTAATATATTACTAATCTTAATATTAAAATAATAATATTTATTAATTAGTAAAAGAATAAATAATAGACCACTTCTTAAACTAGATGGACAAAAACTAACTAAAAATAAATAAAATATTATAAATAAAGAACTTATTAGATATTTAGATAGTTCTTTTATTTTCAATCTTTCTAATATTTTAATTATTATTGAAGAAATAATAGAAATATGCATACCTGAAACTGCAAATAAATGACTTATACCTAATTCTTGAAAGATATTTTTATTTTTTAAGAATCTATTATCTCCTAAAATAAAAGTATATAAATAAGATTTTGACTTATAATTATCTAAATGTTTATACAGCTTATTTTTAATATTATAAAAAGGATTTCTATTATCTTTTTTCTTTTCTATTTTATCTATTTTAATTTTATATTTAATACCTTTAGACTTCATATAATTAACATAATCAAAACTATTAAATACACTTGTATTACTAATTTTTTCAATACTACCTGATACTTCTACAACATCACCTAAAAATATATCAATATTCTTATAATAAGTACCTTTTATTTTATAATTATCACTTTTAATAATTAGATCTACTCTATCATTATCTTTATATATATCTATAACAGTTCCTTTAATATGATTATCATTTATATTTTTTACTGGACTATTTATTCTTATAAATACAAGTATTAATACTAATATAAAAATTAAATAATATAGAAAATCATACAGTAATATTTTCCTTAATTTTAACAAATAAACTTTCTCCTATACCTTCAACATTCATTATGTCTTCAATTTTAGAAAATTTATTTTTATCTCGATAAGCAATAATACTTTTAGCTTTAGATTCTCCTATTCCTGGAAGAGTTGTTAATACTTCTAAAGAAGCAGTATTTATATTTACTAAAGAATTATTAGTATCTTGTTTTTCTTCTTTCTTTTCATTATTAATACAAGCATCATTTTTTATATTTTCACTATTACAAATAGATTCTTTTTTAGTTTCTTTTTCAATTGTCTTTAAATAGTTATTTACTTCTGATTTAGAATATATTTTTATAACCATACCATCATATACTTGTTTACTTAAATTAATAACTGATGTATCTGCGTTTTTACTAAGACCACCAGATACTTCTATCGCATCTATTATTCTTTTATTACAATCTATTTTATAAACTCCAGGCTTTTTAATACTTCCTTTTATATCATAATAACAATATTTAGTTTCATCCTTCTTTTCTTCTTTTTTGGTATCGTCTTTTACTATTATATTATTAGTTTTTACTTCTTTAGTATCTGTTTTATTATCCTTATTATCATATATATAATAAGTTAAAAAGCCACCACCAATAACTATAATAGTTAATATAAAGCCAATTATTTTATTCTTATGAAAATATATAAATTCTTTAAAACTATTCTCCATAAAAAAATCTCCCTTCTAAGGAGATTATTATTAATAAATATTTATTTTCCTTTATTTAAAGATCTTTTCAAATTATTTTCATATGATATTCTTTCTATAATAGACATCATTATAGTTAAAGAAATCAAATAACTACCACCATAACTCATAAATGGTAATGGTACTCCAGTCATTGGTATTAATCCAAATATACCCATTAAATTAATCATAATATGAATAAATATATAGAAAGCTCCTCCATAACAGATCATAGCATCTCTATCATTAAGAGCTCTATTACCTACATGAATAATTCTTGCTATTAAAATAATATAGAGTACTATTATTCCTACACCCATTAATAATCCTAATTCTTCTACAATTATACAGAAGATAAAATCTGTATGAGCTTCTGGTAAATATAGATATTTTTGAATACTATTACCTAAACCTAAACCCGTTAAACCACCATTATTAATAGCAATATAACCATTACATACTTGATTACCATCAGTATAATAGTTCTCTTCAGAACAAGGACCTGTTCCACTTACAACACTAGTTATACGTGACATTTGAGTTGGAGTTAATAGTTTATTACCTACTGATAATAGTAATAATCCAACTAGAAAAACCATACCAAATCCTAAGGTATATATTTTCTTTTTTATATCTTTAGATATTGGAGAAATTACAAACATAAAAGCAAATATCATTAATAAGATTAAAGCAGTTCCTAAATCTGGTTGTAAAACAATTGTAGCAAAAGCTAATCCAAATATAAGTACAGGATATAAAGCTTTAGTATATTTATCTAAGTTCTTTGAATTTTTACTATAATAGCAAGCTAACCATATAACCATAGCTACTTTAAAAAACTCACTCGGTTGAAATAAGAATCTACCAAGCTTAAACCAGCTTTGTGCATTATTAGTTACTTTACCAAATACGAATAATAATAATAAAGGAACTAATAATAGATAACAGACAAAACTAGATATTTTACTTGAAAATTTAACATTTAAAAAACATATTGCTACATAAAAGAATAGACATACTACTAAAATAATAATTTGTCTTATTAAATAATTATAAGGACTAGCTAAAAATCTCATATATGCAGATACATTTGAAGCTGAGAAAATCATAATGGTCCCAATACTTACAAGTATTAGAGTAATAAAAATAAGTAATTTATCACAATATTTAAAGAATCTCAAATTTATCACTCCTATCATAAAAATTATATCATATAAAATAAAAAAAGACTATTTTAATTAGTCTCTTTTAATTTACTTAACGCTTTTGATAATTGATCAGGACAAGAAGTACTTCTAAAACCACATGGAATACCTTCTAAAATAGGTATTAATTCATCTATACTCTTACCTACACATAATTTACTAACACCAACAGTATTCCCTGGACAACCACCTACTATTTCAACATTAGTAACTATATTATTATCATCACATTCAACAATCATTTCTCTGGAACATACACCAGTTGGTTTATAATTAACTTTCTTCATTACTTTCACCATTGTACTTTCTTAAGAATTCTTCTTTATATTCTAATAAACTATCATTCTTGATAGCTTCTCTTATTTCTTCCATCATTTTAATTAAAAATCTACTATTATGAATAGAAAGTAATCTAGGACCTAATCCTTCTTGGGATTGAATTAAGTGTCTAATATAAGCTTTAGTAAAATTACGACAAGTATAACAATCACAATCTTCTTCAATTGGAGTAAAATCTTCTCTCCATTTAAGATTCTTAATATTTATTTTACCATTTCTAGTAAAAGCATTTCCATGTCTAGCTATTCTTGTTGATAAAACGCAATCGAATAAATCTACTCCTCTTATAACACCTTCTAGTAAATCAACAGGTTCTCCTACTCCCATAAGATATCTTAATTTATCTTCTGGTAAATAAGGAATAGAATAATCTATAGCTTTATACATATCTTCTTTACTTTCACCATCATTTGCTACTCCACCAATACTATAACCATCAAAATTCATTTTAACTGTTTCAGTAGCAGATAATTTTCTTAAATCTTCATAAGCTCCACCTTGAACAATACCAAATAAAGCTTGTCTTGGATTAGAATGAACTTTCTTACCTCTTTCAGCCCATCTAAGAGTTCTTCTAACACTATTTTCTAAATATTCATGTGATGCACTAGCAGGAGGACATTCATCAAAACTCATAGCAATATCACTATCTAATTTATTTTGAATTTCAATAGATTTTTCAGGAGTTAAGAATAAATTCTTACCATCTATATGACTCTTAAATTTAACTCCTTCTTCACTGATATCTTTTTTATTTTTAACTAGTGAAAAAACTTGAAATCCACCACAGTCAGTAAGTATTGGTCCATTATAATTCATAAATTTATGTAGACCACCAGCTTTATCTATTAAATCTTCTCCAGGTCTTAACCATAAATGATATGTATTACTTAAAATAATACCAGCATGCATATCATATAATTCATCAGGAGTTAACATTTTTACTGTTGCTTTTGTTCCTACAGGCATAAACATAGGAGTTTCATAAGTACCATAATTAGTTTCTATTGTCCCATATCTAGCTTTGGAATTTTTATCTGTTTTAATTAAATTGTATTTTACTTTCATCATCTTTCTCCTTTGCTGCATCTATAAATGCTTTAAAAAGTTTAATTGCAATTTTATCATTTTTTAAAACCAACATTTCTGGATGCCATTGAACACCAATTGCAAACTTCTTATCTTTTCTTTCTAAAGCCTCTATTACTCCATCTTCAGAATAACCTACTATTTCAAATACTCCAGGATTAGTAACTTCCATTCTATGACGACTATTAACAGTAAAAGATTGTACTCCTAATATTTTATATAATTTAGATTTCTTATCTATTTTTACTTTATGTACTTCATCATTATCCATAATAAAATGATCTATATTAGATTCAATCTTTTTATTGAAACATACCATATCACCATTTTCATCCATCATAGTAAATATTTGCATACCTAAACATATACCTAATATAGGTATATCATTATCCAAACAATATTTTAGAATAAATATATCATATTCAAATCTTTTTATACCACCGGGTATAATTACACCATCACATAGTTTTAATTGGTCTATTATTTTTTCTTTTTCAAAATTAGTTAATTTATTAAGTTTAGAAGGAATACTAGAATAATATTCTACATCTTGAGGAGGTAATATCATAATTGGAGTACCTCCACATTTTAGAACTGCTCTTCTATAAGCTTCTGGTATACCTATAATACTTCCCTTTAAATCATCATCACAAAAATATCTACTACTTATACCAATAATTGCCATTAATTATCTAACTCCAATGTAATTTTCTTTATCCTATCAGCTTGAAATTTACGATATTTAACCCCACATTCATCAAACATCTTCATAGCTGCTTGCATTTCTGGCCCATGATCATCATGATCATAATTGTGAGAATAAATAACTTCTTTTATACCAGCTTGAATAATTGCTTTAGCACATTCATTACAAGGGAAAAAATCTACATATATTTTTCCATTTTCTAAATCTCTATTACTTCCTTTATAATTTAGAATTGCATTTAATTCTCCATGACAAACATACATATATTTAGTATTAAGTCTATCTCCAACTCTTCCCCATGGAAATTTATCATCATTAAATCCATTAGGAGCACCATTATATCCAACTGATAAAATTCTATTATCACTAGAAACTAAACATGCACCTACTTGAGTATTAGGATCTTTACTCCTCATTGAACTTAATTTAACTATTCCTATAAAATATTCATCCCATGAAATATAATCTTTTCTTTTTAAATTATTACTCATAATCCACCTCGTTAGTTAATTATATCATAAAAAAGAAGAATATTATAAATTCTTCTAATTATTTGTATTATTACCTGTAGATTGACTATCTACATTTGATTTATTTTTTTCTGTTGATGATTGTTCTTCAGTTTTTTCTGTTTCTTCAGTAACACTAGTTTGCCCTTCATTGTTTGTTGTTCCTTCTTCAGTAGTCTTAGTACTTTCAGTTTTTTCATATACTAATTCTTTATCTAAAGAAATTGAATAACTAACTACTCCAGTATCACTTACAGTCATACTAAATCCATTTTTATCAATAGTTGCAGTAGTTATAGCTACTTTTATATCATCTAAGATATTAGTATTTGTGTCTCCTCTTAATTTAAGAATTTCTATTAATACAAAATTATTTATATCAGTACAATAAGAACTAACTTTATTTTCACATGTAGCAGATATTATATTAGTATCTAATTTGTATTCAATAGCTAATGGATCTATTCCTGAATTTAAATAATCAGTAGTAGATATAGTCAATTCTTTTTCTTCATCAGTACTTATTTGTATTTCAATACTATTATTAGTTTCAAAATTAGTTATATATTCTGAATTTTCTAATGCTTTTTTTATTTCCACTAGAGTTAATACTTTAATTTCTTCTTTTTTAACTGGTTTATTTTCTTCTTCGATAGGTTGTTCTTTACCATTAATATATTCTTTAATAAAAATACTAACTTTATCAATATTAAAAGCAATTACTATAAGAATAATAAAGAATAGAACCATAAAAAATGGAAAACGTTTTTTAGTTTGAGTATTTTCTCCTAACTTTGCAGGTTCTTCTGATACTTTTTCTTCTTTCTTATTAAAGACACTTCCTTCAGAAGTTTCTTCTGGTTTAACATCTAAAGAATTAGCTTCTACTGTAACACTAACTTCTTGAATAGTTTGATTTTGTTCTTCTTCTTTTTCTAAAATCATTTCTTTAGCATCAGTATCAACTACAGTTTCACTTACAACATTAGATTCTGATGCAATATTTTCTACATTAGTAGCATTTACATCTATACTACTAGAATCAACTGCACCTGGAGAAGTAGATAATATTTTCTTTTCTTTTTCTCTTTTTTCTTGTAATTTTTCTTCTTCAGTTAATTCTTTAGTTTCCTTTTTTTCTTCTTCTAACATATAATCACACTCTTTATTCTATTCTATATCAATTTTATCATACTATTTTAAGTTTGAAAATGAAAAAAAGTATAAATAATTTATACTTTTTAACTAGCTATTATATATTGTTGACTAATATCATTATAATTATATATACCTTGATCAGGATTAGATACTATTCTATTTTTCTTTTTAGCACAACTACATAAAAATTGTCTATCATTATCTGTAAATTCAATAGATTCAGTATTTAATCCATTATTTATACAATATAAGTTATTCCCTATTAATCTAAAATAATTTGAATAAAAATCTATTTTAGAAATTAAATAATTCTTATCTAATTCTCTAGCAATTATATGTTCAGAAATATTTAAATATATTCTTAAATCTTCATTATCTTCTCTTTTTAAATATTCTGCTGCAGTATGTTCCATATTAATAGTTAAATCACTATCTTTACTAAAAGATAATCTTCTTAACATTAAATAATTATCTAATTTACGTTTAAAAATTGGATCTTTTAAATACTCTTCTCTTTTGTTTTTTAATATGGCTATAGAATAATCTAAAGTATGAAATTGAAAAGACAATAGATGAAAGTTTTCATTACTTTTTAGTCTAAATAATCCATTCATTAGACACCACTCCTTAAAAGTGCCATTATTATAACAAAAAAACCTTGAAAAATCAAGGTTTAAGTATTTTACTGATTCTTTATATTCTTCTTTTTAAATAAAAATATACTAAGTCCTATTAATAATATAAATGTAGTAATATCAACTAATAATGAACTTCCTAAAGTAGCATATTTATAAGGAGATGAACCTCCAAATAGATATGGATTTAAATCTGCAGTTGTTATTGGTAAATAACTAACTATTCTATTATTACTAAATAATATAAATATATCACTAGCTATAAATAACATATATCCTACTGCAGAAGATATACCATTATTAGTAGTTATTATTGATACAAGTAATACACCTAACATTATTAATAAATATAATGGTAATATAGATACAAAACATAATAAACTATACGAGAATATATTCATACCAAATACAGTTTCTTTAGCATAATTATATAAGACAACTGGAGTATTTAAAGTATTAAATGAATTATATCCAATACAGTCAATTATTAATCTTAATCCATTGCTTAGGAAGAAGAATATTAAAAAGATAATTAATGTTGCAATAATCTTACTAGTTAATATTTTTATTCTAGAATAAGGTCTTACTAATAATTGTTTAATAGTTCCTTTATTAAATTCTTCAGATATAATTGAACCTGCTACCATTATTAAACATATTAATGAAAAGAAATCTAATGATTTTACACACCTTAAAAGATTATCTGTTGGTGTTTCATTATAATTAGCCTTTATCATTTCATGATCCATCTTGTACTTTAGAATCATATAGTTTTTAGTAGCTTCTTCTTTTTGTTTTAATTCATCTTCATTATATTTAACATCTTCTTTATCCCAAGAATAGTATGCTTGTGAATATACTATCCATTCATCTAATTCAGCTGAACTTATTTTATATGAAGGATAAATATCATTCTTCAATCTATAGTCAATTACTTCAATTTCAGCAGTTAAAACTACTTTGTCTTCTTTATATGTTGGACTATCTTCTTTTAGTTCTTGTAATCTTTTTGTTAAATCAGCTTTCTTATTAGTCAAATTATTTTTCCAATCATAATTTTCTAAACTAGCCATAGCTAAATCAAAATTACTTTTACATTCATTAGCTTCTTTTTCAGAAACTTTACCATATTTAACTTCATTCATACATCTAAATAAATCTACTAACTCTGTATCTATATAATAATATTCTGCTGAATAAAAATCATACTTTCTAGCAGCTTGAGCAACATCATAATCTGTCATATTATCTATAAACATAGATACTTCTTCTTCATTTTTCATATCATAATCTTTAATATTAGGTTTAACTGTAGCCATACCTATTACTTCAGCTGGTGCAATTGTATCTATAAAGATAACAAAAATATTTAATGCTATTACTATGGCAAATAATACATACAATGATGGTTTGTGAAGAATCTTTGTTAATTCATTTTTAATCAAATTAATCAATTTCATTCCCCCCTGTCTTGCTTAAGAAAGCTTCTTCTAAAGATTGTTTATCTTTAACTATTTCATAAATATTGTAATTATTTTCGATTAATGTATTTATTACATTTGGAATATCTTCTTTTGTTTTGTATAAACGAATGACATCTTCATCAACAATTTCAACGTCTTGTTTAAATATTTTTTTAATACCTGTAGTTTTATCTAATGTTATTAAATAATTTTCTCTGCTAGTCTTTTTAATTTCTTTCATAGAGTTTATTGTAACTATTTCACCTTTTTGAATAATACATACATCAGTACAAATAGTTTCTAATTCTAATAAATTATGACTAGATATAAGAACTGCTGTCTTTTCTTTTCTAACTAACTTCTTTAATAAATCTCTTATTTCTTTAATTCCTTCTGGATCTAATCCATTAGTAGGTTCATCAAGAATTAATAAATTAGGGCTTTGTATTAAAGCTGCTGCTATACCTAATCTTTGTCTCATACCTAAACTGTATTTAGACACTTTATCATCAATACGATTATTAAGACCAACTAATTCTATAACATCTTCTACTCTACCATCTGGTATATTTTTATATAAATTAGCTATTAATTCAAGATTCTTTCTACCAGTTAGATACATATATAAATCTGGACTTTCTACTATAGCTCCAACTTTTTCTATAGCTTTAGAAAAATCCTTTTTAATATCATATCCATTAATAATAACTTCTCCACTATTAAAAGATTGAAGACCTAAAATATTCTTTATAGTAGTGGTTTTACCAGCTCCATTAGGTCCTATAAATCCTAGAATTTCTCCTTCACTAACAGAAAATGAGACATCTTTTAAAACTTGTTTTTTTCCAAAAAACTTATTCAAGTTTTTAACTTCTAATACTTCTGCCATATATTCTCCCACCTTACACAACTATTTTCTATTATATGATAACTAGCAAATAAGTTCAATTATTATTTATAAGTGACTGAATCAATAATATTATTATCTAAATCTTTTAAATATATATTATGTTCATCTATTAATAAATAACTATTTTTAGTATTATTTTTTGGTAATGAAATACTTCCAGAATTAACAAATATCTTATTATTGTCCTTCTTAATAAAACCTGTATGATAATGACCATATATCAATACATCAAAATATTCATTAGGATAATTATCCATATTAACTTTATCTCCATGAGTAAAATATAATCTCTTATTTTCAATAGTTAATAATAAATGATCTTCTAAATTAAAATTAGATATTTCATTATCTACATCTGCATCACAATTACCTCTAATAGCCCAAATAATATCACTATATTTATTTAAAGAAGCTGCTACTTTTTTAGGATTATATTCTCTAGTTAATTCATTAAGAGGACCATGATAATATAAATCTCCTAATAATATCACAGCATTAGGTTTTTCCTTCTTTATGATTTTTATAAGATAATCAACATAGTATCCTGATCCATGAATATCAGAAAAAACTAAATATTTAAAATTTCTATTGAAAAATAATCTTTTAAATTTTTCTTGTTTTTGATTGGCTTCTTCAACTTTCTTTTTGGTAGTATTTAATACTCTATCTAACATTTCACTTACTTGTTTATCAATTTCTTTATTATCCATAATATCACCAATTAAATTTTACCATAAAAAAAGAAAATATTAAATTTTCTTTTATTTATTTAATGTTGATTTAATAATTGAAAATGCTAGTCCGAAGTTCAAGATAATATTAATAATAAAACATAATACAAATAGATTATAAGTTAAGTCTCCTGAAACAAATTGACTATAGAAAATTGTTGGTACTAAAGCTTCAACGAATGCAACTATAACTGCTAAAATTAAAGCTAATATAATATCAATTTTATCTAGAGATATACTTACTGCATTATTTTTTTTCTTCCTTACTGCCATTTTAATCCTCCCTATCTATTCTATAATATTACATTAATATTTTTTATAAAATATGTCAATAAAACTAATATTTAAATCTTCTTTATTTACATTTTTAATTCTTATCTATAAAGTCAGTTAATTGACTTTTAGTTTCTGGTATATACTCATCTGTTTAAATTAATAAACTTTCCAAATATTTAAAATATTTTTCTCTTAAAGAATCCAAATAAGCACCTCTATTATTAATATATGATACATATCATATATACCATATATATTTATAAGCCAAAAAATCCGTGTAAATAAATGTCAAACAAGTATACAACATGTTTACATGTAATTATTTCAAATACTAATTAATCTAATATAATAATGTTATAATTTTAATATAGGTGAGAGATATGAATAAAAGAAAAAAAATAATAATTTGTATTGTATTTTTACTTTCTCTATTATTGTTTTTTATAATAAAATTTAATTTTTTTGACAAAAAAACAAATAATAAGAATGATATAAAAAAAGAAGAAGGAACAGTAATAGAAAAAGTTGAAGGAGAAAAGAAAGAAGAACAAAAAATTGAAGAACAAGAAGTAATAAAAACTGAAGAAGAATCTAAAACTATTGTAGAAAAAAAGGAAGAGACAAAAACTGAAACTACTAAAAAAGGAACAACTACAACTACGAAGAAAAAATCCACTTCTAAATCTAGTACAACTACTAAGAAACCATCTAGTACAAGTGGTTCTACTAGTTCAACTACTAAAACAGATAGTAGTAAAACTTCAGAAACTACAAATTCTGGATCTAATAATAACACTAGTGGCGGTAATAATAATACTAGTGGTAATAATGACAATACTAATCCACCTGCTGAACCAACACAACCAGTTATTGTATATACATGTCCAAGCGGATATAAATTAAATAATGATAAATGTACAATGACAAAAGATGCAGATCTTGTATGTCCTAGTGGTATGACTGAATATGGTAGTAGTTCAGTTCCAAGTGGTAAATATTGTGTTAAACTAAGCGAAACAATTCCTTCTAATGATGGAAATTGTCCTAGTGGTTATGGAGAAATACTTATTATTAGTCTAGGTGGTCCTGATGAAACACGTTGTCTTTTATTACATTCAAAAATATATAAATGCGATGATGGATTTATTTTAAGTGGTACTAAATGTACTAAAACAATTAATGCTACTAAAAAATAAAAAAGATTTAAATAAGTCTTTTAAATCTCATGGTACGGACAAATAGTATATCCAAAACCTTAGGAATAGTTGATAAACAACCAATCACTAAATACATTTTACCAAATTATAGAAAAAGTAGCAATATTTTACTTCTACTCTTTAGGACTTAATGTTTTTTTTAAAATATGTTCACATTGATTAGATGAATGGTTAATACCTGAATCCATTCTATCACCAATTTGTTGATTAGAAATTCTATTTCTTAAATTAGCAATTAGTTGTTCTGATGATTCACCTACATTATGATT
>CACYBN010000117.1 GCA_902772675.1 uncultured Erysipelotrichaceae bacterium | reverse complement strand
CTGCTAATGGATTAGTACCAGCACCAACAATACCAGTTCCAAATTCATTATAAACTGCAACTTCATCGTTTCCTGAAGATATGATAAATCCTTTTTTGTATCTTTTATTATAGGCTTTTAGATTTATATTGCCAGTATGACCCCCCATTTTATTATTTGCATACTGTTTTTGCATATATTCTAAACTTTTTTGCCCTAATTCTTTAGTAGTCTTATCAATGCCTTTATTTAAGGCTTCTACCAAATTTGTTAGGTCTTTTTCTAGTTGTTCTAAACTCGTTTGGCTCAGCCTTACTTTGTATTTCCTCTTCGCCAATTTCTTTTTCCTCTTTCTTTGGTTTTTCTTTGACTAAAATCATACCAGATTTAATATATTTATCTCTAGTAGCCTCGTCATAACAAACAACGCCATTTGTAAATTTATACATAAATAGCACCTACTTTCCTTTTATTTTTTGACAATATATTATAACTACTGCATTACCTTCTTTTGGTGGAAGAAATACATAATTTGCATTATCTCCATTATTAATTTCTTTATTATATAAAGTTTCTTCTATTGTATCTCCAATTTCATAATCAACACCTGCTACTAATTCAGTAAATGTATCTTTATCTCTTTTGAAATATTCTACATTTTCTAAATATTCAGTATCAGTAGTTTCATTATATGGGATTGCACCTTCTAAGTAAGCAACGTCATACTCTTTAAATAAATCTTTATCACTAATTGGAATAACTATTTTTTTCATTTCTATTGCGTCTTTACCAAATGCTTGAATATCTAAATAACTAGATACTGGTTGATAATTATATTCGTAATAGATAGGTTCATCATACATTCTTATTTCATTAAGTTCGTCATCATAACTAACTTCTTTGAAAGAAGCAACATATAAAGGTTTTTTCCAATCATTAGGATTTGGTTTAATTGGTATCACTTTCATCACTCTCCTTTGGGCAACCTGCCTTTGGAGTTAGTTCCATCATTAGGCTTTGTGAAACAATATTAGCAAAGTAACTAACATTAAGACCATTTTCACTATAAGATTGAACTCCACTTCTATCTGAACTTTCATACAATTCTTTAGCACATCTTACTTGCCAGTTTCTTAGTCTAAAATTGTCTTCACTAACAGTAGCCTTATCATTATAAGGAAAAAGTGCATTTAATTGAATTGCACGAGCACAATTAAGATAAACATTCAATAAATCGTCCTGTTCATCATATTGACTATCTTTAAAAATTAATAATCTTAACATTTCTAATTGCTCATTGTCTGTCATTTTAAATACACCTCTTTCTTTATTTCAATTATTTTAACTAAATTTTGATTATCTAACTTCTCAAAAGTTTCTCTATCTACCCACATTTTATATGTTCTAGGATAAATAGTTTTTGGGTCATTTGCAAAGTTAAATGGTTCTATTACCTCTACTTTAATATTTTTTCCCATTCTTCTATCACTCCTTTTTGTTCATAACTTACATTTTGAGGTATGTTATTAACTATATTCATAATATCCGATTCGGTTAATTTCATATCAAAAGGTAATATATAACCATTCTCACCATTTTTAATGTCATCTTTAGCATTTGGAAATGGAGTAACCAATACTGGGACGCCCTGCATTAAACTCTCATACATTGTTATACACATACTCTCTGTATCAGAAAGTTGCACAACATAATGATAATTACTCATCATTCTTTGAGCGTGTTGAACAGGTGTATGAAGAACCATATTTTTATAAGGAGGGTAGTTTAATGGATTTGTTCCATAAATGTCCCAAACATAAGATATACCATTTTCTTCAAGTAAATCACATAATTGACACATTCTTAAATAACCCTTCTCTTCTGTCAGTCTAGTGCAAGAAAGTAGCCTTAATTGAGGTTTATCTACTAAGATTAATTTAGGTATAACCACACTATCTCTTCCGTATTCCCTAATAAACGATTGTCTTGCACATTCACTAACAGCAATATATTTAGTATTACTATCATATTCTGTAAACTTCCAATCCCAAAATTTTCTCATTTGTGTCCAATCACTATGTATCATTTGATATAATTCCTTATATTTAATTTGGTCAAATACAGGTTTATCAACTAATACAGAAGTAATAATACATAAATCACATTCTATTGTATTTTCAACTTCACAGACTACATTAACATATTCTGAAAATTCTAAGGCAGTACTTGCAGAAATACTCCTACAAACTAATGTAATATCATATTTGTCACCAAATTGTTTACAAAAGTTATATAGGAATGTTTCCACACCACCGATTTCATTGTAATAATGTTGTAATAATACTATTTTCTTCATAATTT
>CACYBN010000116.1 GCA_902772675.1 uncultured Erysipelotrichaceae bacterium | reverse complement strand
GATTCAGCTAAATGTTTTTTTATTTTCTTTTGAATTAAAAAATTTAGTTTTTCAAATATTCCTGGTTTATAGTAGTTGTTTATTGTAAATATATTTTCTTCTTTCATTGGTACACCTTCTTGTATTTAAGTTTATCATATATTTTATTATTTTAAAAGAGGAGCTATTCAAAATAGCTTCCTCCTATAAATTCTCTTAATATTGATAGTTTTGGTATGTCTTGACTTGGTATTGGTAGAACCAATTTTAATATTTCTAATAGTCTTATAGCAGTATGATATTCTGGATCTTCAGGTGGAACTGAATATAATAGTGGTTCTACATATGTTTTTAATACTCCAAGTTCATATACTAAGAATGTATTAAATATTACATTAGCATCGTCTTGATATGGAAATACGTACTGTTCTTCTCCTCTTCTTACGTCTTGCCAAGATGATAGTGTTGATGAAGGGCTATGGCCTCTTGTGTAATAATCTCTTACCATTCTTCTTAGGAGTCTTATATCAGTTAAGCTAATACGATTATCATTATCTATATTTAAATATATTAGTGGACTGATATATATTTTATATTTATTTTTTGATGAAACATCTTTAGTTAATTCGTCGTTTAATGCATGTAATCCTTCAATAATTAGAATACCGTTATCTTCTAATTTTAATGTTTTAGTGAATTCTTTTTTTCCTGTTATAAAATTATAAGTTGGTATTATTACTGAGTCTCCTTTTAATAATTTGGTCATTTGGTTATTAAGTAATTTTATATCTAAACAACGAACACTTTCATAATCTGGTTTTCCATATTCGTCTAGTGGTGTATCTACTCTTTCTAGGAAATAATCATCTAAAGATAAGTGATGTGGTTTCAATCCTAGTGTTTTTAAATATAGGGCTAGTTTTTTTGCTGTAGTGGTTTTTCCAGATGATGATGGTCCAGATAATAAAACTACTTTTAATTCATCATTTTTTTTAGCAATTTCTTGGGCAATGGATATTAATTTATAGTCTTGTAGTATTTCTGCTAAATTGATTATTTCTCCTGCTCCTCTTTTTATTACTGCTTCATTTAATTCTCCTAAATTATTTATATTTAATAGTTCTCCCCATTTAGCATATTCTTCTAAGCTATTAACGTATTTTTCATGGTTTGTATATTTTAATACTCTACCATTGGTATAGGTAAATGGGAATCTTAAAACTATTCCTTTTCCTTCTAGAAGGGTTAAATCAAATTGTTTTAGTAAAGATGCATTACTAGGTAAATCTCCAATTATATAATTGTATACTCCATCAAATTTATATAGTTTTACAAAATTAGATGTTGTGTACGATAGGGTTTTTACTTTGTCTTCTCTTTTTATCTTTTTAAAATAATTAATAGCTTCAATTCTAGATGTTTCTAGTTGTTCAAAGGGCAATGCTGCTTTTACTTTAGAGATCATTAATTCTTTTATTTGTTCTACTTCTTTTTCTGTTACTTTTTTATCTATTTCGCAGTAAATTCCTTTATCTATTGGATGTCTTATTTTTATTTTAGTTTCTTTACCTAGTACTCTTAAGGTACAGGTTTCAAATAAATAAATTAGTCCTCTTTCATAAATTTTATTTCCTTGTGAAGTGGTGATATCAAATAATTGTAGTGTGCCACTTTTCATTATAGCGTCATCATAACCTATTAATTCATTTTTAAATTTTGCACTAATAATATCAAATTTATAGTCTTTTTTGATGTCGTCAATGATTTCTTTTAATTTTATGCCTTTCTCGTATTCTTTTTTTACACCATTTTCAAATGTTATAATAATGTGTTCCATAGTATCACCAGTTCCCTTTATTTTAGTCTATTTTTATTATACTATAAATATGCTAATTTTGTCAAAAAGATTTTAGTATATTTACATTATTCTTACCTAAAATAATTATAGGTGATATTTATGAATTTAATTCCTTCAGTAATTGAAAAAACTAGTTATGGTGAAAGGGCTTATGATATTTATTCTAGGCTTTTAAAAGATAGAATTATCATAATTAATGGAGAAATAGATGATACTTTGGCAAATAGTGTTGTTGCACAGTTGTTATATTTAGATGGTATTAATAATGATGATATTAGTATTTATATTAATTCTCCTGGTGGTTCTATTACTGCTGGTATGGCTATATATGATACTATGAATTTTATTTCTAGTAGTGTTTC
>CACYBN010000115.1 GCA_902772675.1 uncultured Erysipelotrichaceae bacterium | reverse complement strand
TTAGGATCAGGATCACCTGTAATTCTATTTATTACAATATCTTCTCTTAAATATTCTAATTGATCACATACTATATCTACATATTCATCTCTAGTTAAAATATGAAATGGTTCTTTTTCATATAAATCTGCAAGTTTTGTATCTTTTATTACTTGTAGCATATGTATTTTTATACCTTGAATATCTAATTTACTCAAGTATTTAGCAGTTTCTATCATCATTTCTTTTGTTTCATTAGGAAGTCCATTAATAATATGTACTACTACATTAATATTTCTTTTTCTAAGTTCTTTAACACAATTAAGAAAACATTCTAGAGTATGACATCTATTAATTAATATAGATGTTTCTTTATGTATAGTTTGTAATCCTAATTCTACTGTTAAATAAGTTCTTTTTGCTAGTTCTTCTAGATAATCATAAACATCTTCTTCAATAGCATCAGGTCTAGTAGCAATAGATAGTCCTACTACATTATCTATTTTTAATACTCTTTCATATTTTTCTTTTAATACTTCAAGTGGAGCATAAGTATTAGTATTAGCTTGAAAATATCCTATATATTTACTATTTGGCCACTTATTAGAAATTATATTTTTTACTTCTTCAAATTGTACTTCTAATTCTTTTTCTTTATCTCCACCAAATTCTCCACTACCTAATTTAGAACAATATATACATCCACCAGTACCTACTTTTCCATCTTTATTAGGACAAGTAAATCCCCCGTTTAGACTAACTTTAAAAACCTTAGAATTAAATTTATGTTTATAAAAATAATCTAAGGTATAATATCTTTTATTATTATCAGTATATTTAAATTTATTCATATTAATAAATAGTATATAAATATAAAGTAGCCATAAATTCTTTAGGGAATATCATAGATATTTCAGATATTTCTTTATAATACTCTATTGGACTAGTTAAATACTTATATATTGTTTTTACTAATTGTTGTCTATTAATAACTTTATTTACTTTTAATTTCTTTATATTAGAAATATTTATTAAGTTCTTATCATTATTATTAGCAAATTTTACTTTAATCATATGATTAAACAATTTAATATCATATATTTTATCAACAGGTAGTTCGAATATTTCTCCTAGAAGTTCAAGAGACTTATTCATAGAAATTTTATCATTTGAAGTATTATTTAAAATTCTTTTATAAATAGGAATATTATTTAATTCATTTAATATTCTTTTACTATTTATATTAATCATTCTTTTT
Source organism: uncultured Erysipelotrichaceae bacterium (assembly GCA_902772675.1). GTDB lineage: Bacteria > Bacillota_I > Bacilli_A > RF39 > UBA660 > RUG11788. The sequence continues at coordinate 2,351 of CACYBN010000115.1, read as the reverse complement.
ACTATATAATTAAAATCTTCTTTATATTTTTCATAATTTTTATCTAAATCATTCTTTTTAAAAGTATAATTATTACCATCTAGTTTATTAAAAACTTTCATAGTATCGTTATATCCTAAATTGAAGTTTCTACGATTTATATCTTTATCAAATACTAAGAAACTACCTAAATCTGCAGATGGTTTTATTAGAGTAATTTTAATATTCTTATCTTTAGTTTCTCTTTTTAAGCCAATTGCTTGTAGATCTACAGCAATTATTTCATCTGCTCCTAGATCTATTGCAAAATTAATAGGTAAATTATCAAAATAACCTCCATCTACAAAAGGTTTATCTTTTACTTTTTTTATATCTAAAGCAGGATATGCTGAACCAGATGCTACTATATAATCTATAATATCTTTTTCATCAGTATTCTCTTTAGTAATATATTTAGGTCTAAAGTTTTTTAAATCATATGTAATAATTCCATATTTAATATTAGAATTATATAATTTATCAGTATTTATATTACTTTTTAAAAACTTAGTAAAACCTTCAGTATCTATACCTTTTCTATTAATTATATTTTTAGAATATATTTTTAAAGCTTTTTTATTATTATTTAATTTTACAAAATCTTCTCCAAAGTATTTGTTAATATCTTTAGATAACCAAATTCTTTTTGCTCTATAGTATTTATTTTGTACTACAAAGGCCCCATTAATAGCACCTATTGAAGTACCAGTTACTATATCGAATTTTATATTCAGTTTTCTTAGAGCTTTCCATACACCTATTTCATATGCACCTTTAGCTCCACCACCTGATAAAACTAGCGCTCTCATAAAATCACCAATATTATTATATCAAAATTTTTATAAAATTGTTATAGATACTTGAATATCTATGATATAATGTACATAGTAGAGTAACGAGGGTGAATATATGTATAACTTAGGTGAACATTTTACAATTGATCCAAATAAGCTTAAAGCTAAGTCTAGTGTTATTTATCAAGGTGAAAAATATCGTATTACTTTTTTAAGTGAAAGATTGATAAGATTACAATATAGTGAAAAAGGTATTTTCCATGACGATGCTACTCAATTAGTAGAGAATAGAGTATTTGATAATCCTAAAATAGAAGTAAAAGAAGATACTCTATACTTAGAAGTTAAATCTAAATATTATTCTTTAACTTATTGTAAGAATCAACCATTTAAAGGTACTAGTATGAATGCTGCTAAAAATCTTAGTATTAGAGTTAATGGAACAGATTCATATTGGTATTATGGATGCCCTGAGTTTAGAAATTACTATGGTAATAATAGTACTTTAGCTAATTTTAAAAAGACAAGTGATTTTAATAAAGGTTTATATTCAATCGAGGGATTTGTATCATTAGATGATAGTAACTCATTACGTTTTGAATTAGATGGTACTGTAAAACAAAAGAATCCTGAAGAAGAAGGAAATATCGATATATATGTATTTGTTTATGGAAAAGACTTCGGTTACTGTATGCAAGATTATTTTAGATTGACAGGTATGCCTTCATTTATTCCTAGATATGTTTTGGGAAACTGGTGGTGTAGAAATCTTCCATATACTCAAGATGATATTTTAAAAATTAGTAAAAAGTTTAATGATAATGATATGCCTTTATCAGTATTCTTATTAGATAAAGACTGGCATTTTAGACAAAAACCAGTTAAAGAAGAAAATGAAGAAAAACAACCTAATGGAGAAATAAAAATAAAAGAACAAGGATTAGTTACTAATACTGATGAAGATGTTTTTGAAACAGGATATACTTTTAATACTGATTTAATTCCTAATCCTAAGAAATTAATAGATGAATTACATCAAAAAGGTATAAGAGTAGGTCTTAGTTCTAATCCTAAAAATGGTCTTAGAGATTATGAATTCTTTTATGAGGACTTAAAGAAATATTTAAAGCCAGATGAAAAAGGAGTTATTCCATTTGCTCCATATGATCCTAAATTCATAGATGTATTTTTAAAATTATTAATTCACCCACTAGAGTCTTTAGGAGTAGACTTCTTCTGGAATGATTATGATATAGATACAGATGATAAGAAAGTTACATGGTTAATGAACCATTATTTATATAAAGATTTAGCTAGATTACCAGCTAAAAGAGGAATGGTATTTGGAAGAAGTGGTATGGTTGCTGCTCATAGATATCCAGTATTATATTCGGGAAAAACTATAGTAAGTTGGGATAATTTTAAAACAATTCCATTCTTTAATTTATCTGCATCTAATATTGGTGTATGTTGGTGGAGTCATGATATAGGTGGATATAATGGAGGAATAGAAGATTCTGAATTATATATAAGATCTGT
>CACYBN010000114.1 GCA_902772675.1 uncultured Erysipelotrichaceae bacterium | reverse complement strand
CTTATGAGTAAAGCATTGTTGTTTATATCCAGTTTCAGTTGTTTCTTTTCCATCTTTACCGTAGTACTTATCTCCTACTTTTTCACATTTATGAGTAAAGCATTGTTGTTTATATTCAATTTCAGTAACTTCTTTTCCATCTGTACCATAGTATTTATCATTAAATTTTTCACATACTCTCTTAACAGGAGTAACAGTTAAAGTAGTTTTTGTAGTAACTGTCTTAGGTTCTGGATAAACAATTACTAATTCTTGCCAGTCACCAGAAGTAGCTACATATTTTCTAGCAACATCATATTGTCCAGTAAATGAATATTTAACTGTAAGTGTTGCATTCTTAGTAACACTAGTTGCAGGAACTCTTACATAGAATTTAGCTCCGCTCTTATATGATGTTTGTTTAGATCCACTAGCATTAACAATATAAGCTCCACTTACACCACTAACTGAAACAGTATAAGTAGCATTAGAACTATATTTAGATTGTACTTTTAAAGTAGCATATAATGCTGGTGATTGATAATACTTCTTATCACTAGATATTGTTAATTTACCTGAAGTAATATTTGCTTTAATTTCAGGTTTTTGTACAGCATAATTTTTATGACTAGCAGCTTCACTAGCATAACTATTAGCATTTCTCGTATATGATGAATTAGGATTATTTAAATAAGTTTGTGGTAAATAATTATTATTATATTTCCAAATAGCTAATCCTACTCCAAAATATCCATCATTAGAACTTTGATTTTTGTTTTCTAACAAATATAAAACACCTGGATTATTATATGTACCAGCTAATCTAAATGTAGTTCCGCTTGGAGCTCCAGATTTATTAGGAGTAATACAATATCCGTATTTACCATCTGCAGTAACAAATTTTGCTTCTTTTCTTCCGCCTACTGTAGATATTAAAGATTTATTAACTCTAACTGTAGATGGAGCAGCAGCTTGTACTACAGCTAAATTAGATCCTAATACTAAGAAAGCAGTAAGAAAAACAAATAATTTTTTCATTAAATTTACTATTTTCATTTTCTATTCCCCCTCACAAATTGTCTTATATTATAATATAAAATCAATTAAATGTCAAGACATAAGAAAAGAGTATTTATATTACTCTTCATCTAAATATTTTTTTGCTTTTTCTAAATCTTCTAAAGTAGTTACTTTTATATTTGAATAATCTCCTTCAACTACTTTTACTATATATCCATATTTTTCTAATAATAAAGCATCATCTTTAGTATTAGTTTTATCTTTTTCCATAACATCTAGTAATACTTCTCTATTAAAACATTGAGGATGTTGAACTACCCATGTATTAGCTCTTTTAGGAGTTCTAAGAACTTCTTCATCACTATTACATATCTTAATATTATCTTTAGATATTACACCCATTGTAACACCTTTATACTTTTTAATTTCATTTAATAAAGCATCTATATAACTAGCTTTAATTACTGGTCTAGCTCCATCATGAATAATAACATTATCAGTATCAGTATTATTAAGTGCCTCTACTAAAGAAGCTTCTCTTTCACTTTTACTTTCTAATACTAAAACATTTTCATATCCTTTAATATCTTTATTTACTTCATCTAAATCTTCTTTTTTAACTACTAATATAATTTTATCGATATTTTTATTATTATAAAAAACATCTAAACTATACATAAATAAAGGTTTCTTTTTAATTAATTCTAAATTCTTATTGATATTCTTATTATATCTACTAGATTTACCTGCCATTAAAATTATAGCTGTAGTCTTTTTCTTTTTTAACATATTATCACTCCAATTATAATACAATTATAGTATTAGTTTAAATTAATATCAAATGAAATTACTACTATTCCATAATTATCTATTTCTTCATCAGAATAAAATCTTTTCATTAGTTCAATATATGATTCTTTATTATAATCTTTAGTTATAATTCTATCCATTTCATAATTATTTACTACTTCTTCTAAACCATTAAAATATTCTAAATTTATAACTTTTGCTTTTATACTTTCTTTTTCTTCAGATCTTTTTAAAAATATTAAAGTATCTCCTATTTTAAGTTTTCTTCTTTTTTTCATCATTTACTCTTACTTCTAAATTTTTTATTCCTTGTTCTACTATTCCAAAAATATCACTATCTAAATGAAATACCATTTCCATAATAACTCTCCTTTTATGCTATATATCTAATTAGAGTTTTTTCATATATATATTTATCTCCATTATCCAAATCAACATCTCTAGTATGATTTCTAGCTAGATCTAATTCATAGAACATATTGTGAACTTTCCACTCAGCTTCTAAAGCTTTTCTATCATTTTCTCTATTCCAATCAGATGGATTGTCATACTCATATGCAATAATTCCATCTATTATTTGAAATCTTTGAGCTCTAGATTTGATTTTATAAGAATCTCTTATACGAACAAAAGGATTTGGTTCATGTCTATGATCTTCTATTAAAATATCTTCTTTTGTAACATCTAAATTATCTAGAAAACTAGGACTACCTATATAGATATTTCCTACATGATAAGTAGAATATGCTAAATCAGCTTTAGGAGGTTGGCTAAATGAAGTTATACCATCTACCAAACGATAACTAGCTACTCCAATTACAGCAGCTACTGCAATTGAAAATGCTCTTTTTCTAATCTCTAGGTTCTTCATATTAAACCTCCCTAAACAACATTTTAGATTCTAACATAAAAACTACAATAACACAAATTATTGTAGTTTTAATATTTTCCCTTTTTTTACATTTCCTTTATAGATATATCCTTCTTTACTAATTCTATTTTCACTTTCAATTAATCTAATTGAACAATTCTCCATATTGGGTTCACTATTAAACCATTCAGGTGAATAATGAAACCAATTAAGTATTATAGTTCTAATAGCAGTACCATGAGAAACTATAAATAAAGGATCATTATCATCTCTAAAAATTGTACTTATAAATTGTTTTGTTCTCAAAGCTACATCAAAAAGTGATTATCCTTGAGGTAATTTAGCATAGAACTTACAATTATTTTGAAAATAATTATCATAAAAACCGAACTCTTCTGGATATAACTCCTTTATTCTAGATATTTCTTTATCACTAAATAAACCATATCTTTGTTCAATTAAAGTTATATCTTCTTTAACTGTTTTTATTCCTAGCTCCTGATTAATTATCTCAGCAGTTTGTCTAGTTCTAGTATATGGACTAACCCATAGAGTAGCATTACTGATATCTATATTATTATCAGTAATATATTTTTTTAAAACATACCTGCTTTTTTAGCTTCTTCTTTTCCTTTTTCTATTAATTCAACTAAATGATTAGGTAATCCTACAAAATAATTTTCTTTAGTATTTTATTTAGATTCACCATGTCTTATCAAAAATATTCTTCTCATTTAAAATCGCCTATTATATTTCATATTTAAGAACTTCTGCTACTAATTTAAAATCTTGTCTATCATAAAGAATCTTAGCTATATCATTACGAGTACATACGTTAAGTTCTATATATTTAACCCCTTTATCTTTAGACCATTCTTTAAATCTTTCTACTAAACTTGATCCGATATCTTGTCTACGGAATTCTTCTCTTACAAACATTGCATCTAATTTAGATACTTTATTTATATTTACGTCTCCTTCATTTACAAGATAACCAAATAAATAACCAACAATATGCTTGTTATCATCTTCAGCTAGTAGTAAACAACTATTATCATCATCTACATAATTTTCATACATCTCAGTTACTTCAAAATCCGGATTAATATTTTTATCATATTTTCTTTCATCTTGAATTAATAAAGTTAATAATTCATTTAATTCACTTATATCTTCTCTTACAGCTTTTCTTATTATCATATATCCTCCTATATATAAAAGTATAACATAAAAAAGATGGATTTCTCCATCTTAATTATCTTTTATTAATAAGCTCATAACAATTACTTGAATAAATATAATTAATAAGTAAAAGAGCTGTTCAACTGACATAATATCTCCTCTCTAGAAACGAGTTATATTATATCATCTATTATTTAAAAAATCAAATTTCACCTATTTTTTTAGTAGGAGTAGCCCCTTATCCTCTTCAAATATTTCTAAAAAGAAAGATTCATAATCTTTAGTTCCTTCAGGATTTATTTTATTATAATGATTTAATAACTGATAATAT
>CACYBN010000113.1 GCA_902772675.1 uncultured Erysipelotrichaceae bacterium | reverse complement strand
TCTTCAGTTATTTCTTCTTCATCTTCTACTTTATCTTCTCCAAGTCTTTCAGTTACAACTACTGGTTCAGTATTAGTTTCTTCAATAGTTGTTTCTTCAATAACTTCTTCCTCTATATCCTCTTCATAATCATCTTCAAAGTCTTCGAATTCTTCATCTTCTACTTTTTCTTCTCCAAGTTTTTCTAGAGGTTTATTCTTATTTTGTTTAAGTAGATTTAATAGAACGATGTAATCATCTTTAGTTAACATCTTATCAAAAGCATGAGCTTCTCTTATTTTAGTATTTATTCTCTTTTCTACTTCTATATTAGTTCTATACTCTAAGTCTTTTTCATCTAAACTTATTTCTAGACTACCTTGTTTAGCAAAATTAGGAATACTTACTTCAACAATATTATCTGGTAATATTCTTTCTTTTACTATTTTTTCTTCAATAACAGGCTTTTCTATTATTTTTTCTACTTTTTTCTCTATAACTTTAACAGTTTCTTTTTCTCCATATTTATTAATTTGATATATTCTTATACATCTATATATTATTAAGAATATCATCCATAATATAAATAAGATACTTGTTAATTCTATTAAAGCATGAGCATTTCTATTATCATAAATAGAAGTTAATGAATAAATATCTAATTTATGATCAGTTATTACTCCTACTAACAATATTAATAAGAAGTTAATAATTGAAAACATAATAATATTAATATTTCTAATTAACTTAGTTATTCTTAAATTGAATATTGAAATTAAAGCTATAATATTAGAAATAATTATTGCGGCAAAGTAAATTGCTAGATTTGGGAAATAGATGGCTACAAATAAATTGTTCATTAAATAATCTATGAAATCTAGAATATACTTATTATAAACAATAATTATAAAGACTGTAATAATTGTATATATAGATAAATAAATATACTTAGTAAATTTAGCTGTTTTCTTATTTGTAGTTATAAAAACTATAGCTAAAAGAACTAATAGAATTAAAGCTACTATAGATATACTATTAGTAGATATTAATTTAAATAATATACTTAATTCTTTACCTAAAGTCATCTTTTCCATAATCCCAACCCCCTTAATTTAATTTTTTATTCTGATTCTCTTTTTACTAATTCTGCTATATAAATAGTTTGTGTTTTAGAATCATAATTTGTACATGTGATTAATGTTAAAGTAGTCTTTTCATAATTTCTATATATAGCTATTTTTCCAACTTTCTTTTGTTTATAAATATTAACTATTTTATAAGTATATTTGTAACCTTTGTATGTAACAACGGCTACATCACCTTTTTTTAATTTATATAAATCATTGAAGAAGGCTTTCCAACCTGTTCCAGAGTGTCCAGCAATTATGAAGTTACCTTTATCAACATCTGGATAGGTTGCTCCATCAACAATGTAAATATTTTTTTCAACCGAATTTTCTTTTGATCTTCTATCGACAAATCCTTTGTTTAGATTAATTTTTGGTATTTTTAAATAACCAATATATTCATCTGTAACGATATCAGATTCATCTTCTTGTACCACTTCTTTTTTCTCTTCAACCTCTTTTGTTTCTTTTGGTTCTTCTACTTTCTCTTCCGATTCAGTGAAGAACTCTGTATTTACATAATCATAGGCATATACTTTTTTTGATTGAACATAGTTGTATGTAATTAGAAATCCACCAAACATTATGATTAATGCACCGATAGCTGCGACTGTAGTAGATTTCATTGCTTTCTTTTTACGCTTTGCCATATCTTCTTATGTAAAATACTCCTATTCCTGAAATGATAATACCTAATAATGTTATTAAAATAGTTGAAGTTGTATCTGTGTCTGGTACGATTACTTCTTTATAGTTTTCTATTGTAATAGAATGAGTTCTATTATTTTCATCTAATGTAAATCTAAATGTAGAATCATTTTTAATATAACCATTAGGTGCAGATATTTCTTTAACTGTATAAGTTCCATCTGCTAAATCATTAATTACAAATGGTTCTAATGTAGTAGTAAATCTTTTTACTTCTAATCCTGAAGCACTATAGATAGCAATTACTGCTCCTGCTAGTGATTCATTTGTTTCAGCATCTATTTTAGAAATAGTTACTGATGGACGAGATGCTCCAAATGATAATACTGAGTTTACATTTTTAGTATTCTTAACTAATCTAACCACACTTTGCATACTTGCATCAGATGGTTGATATTTATAAGATTGGTAAGTTGAACGTGATGCTGATGCAGTTACTACTAAACTAGTTTGATCTGTTACTACATTAGCTGGAATTCTAACTCTAAAACTATCATTTCCATCTATTGTTGATACTACATTATTATTTGTATCTACAATTTCAGCTTGTTCTGAACCAGTAACTTCTACATTATAGTTTTCTGTTCCAGATAATGTAGTTGCTTTAATTAAATCAGATACATAATAATTATCTTGTAGATATAAGTCTTTTGAATCTGATGATATTTCTA
>CACYBN010000112.1 GCA_902772675.1 uncultured Erysipelotrichaceae bacterium | reverse complement strand
TCGTTCAGAGTTTCCTCCATTGACGAATATTCCTAACTGCTGTCTCCCGTAGGAGTTTGGGCCGTGTCTCAGTCCCAATGTGGCCGATCACCCTCTCAGGTCGGCTACGCATCGTCGCCTTGGTGAGCCATTACCTCACCAACTAGCTAATACGCCACAGGCTCATCTCAAAGCGAAGCTTTAAAGGCTCCCTTTTAATATAAGATAACGTATCATCTTACATATAATTCGGTATTAGCAATCGTTTCCAACTGTTATCCCGATCTTTGAGGTAGATAACCCATGTGTTACTCACCCTTTCGCCACTAAGCGGGAATCCATTTCCACTTTGTGCAAGCACTCCGTTTCAACGGGCCGCTTCGTTCGACTTGCATGTCTTAGGCATGCCGCCAGCGTTCATCCTGAGCCAGGATCAAACTCTCCAAATAAATATTTAAAAGTTTGATTATTCAATTTAATTTCCTAGCTACTCAAAATTGACGTTTGTTTTGCTCAGTTTTCAAAGATCATTTCTCTGATGCCTTTTCTTGATGTGCATTACCAATATACCAAAATGTTTTTTCTTTGTCAACACTTTTTTTGATAAATTTTTAAACTTTTTTGACACATTGATTTTGACAAAGTAACTGTCAACAAACTTTTGTTAAAAGCATATTATCAAATTTCTTTGTTTATATACTTTACACATTTTTTTGAAGACAATTCGCTGTCAACGTTTTATAATTTATCAAATATATATTTCAATGTCAACACTTTTTTTGAATTTTTTGATAATTTTTTTGTTTTTTGAAAATTCTTATTTAAACCTCCAAAAAACAACTGTTATTAAGGTACCAAAATCAAAGGATAATGTCAACATTTTTTTGCAAAAAAAAGAATTGTTTTTCACAATTCTTAATTTCACTATTTATAATGCTAGTTTTTACCTTTTAGTTCCTCATAGATTTTGCTATATTCAATTAGTTTTTCATGACTGAATACTTCATGATTATTTTTGTTTAAATCAATTAACCTATTTAATTCATGTACTAATATTTTATCCAATTCATCAGAATATTTCATTTTTGATTTATGATATTTATATTCTCCTTTGTCTAAAATTTTGTAACTTTTATCTGGGAAAACTCTTAAGTCTAGATCATAATCAATATATTTTATTGCTCCTTCTTCGATTATAAAAGGGGAAGCTATATTACAATAATAATATATACCATTGTTTTTTAATTGACCTATTATATTAAACCAACTATCTTTAAAAAAATATAATATTGCTGGTTCTTTTGTTCTCCATTTTCTTCCATCGGATTCAGTAACCCTTGTTCTGTTATTGCCAAAAACTAAATAATCAGGAGTTTCTTCAATGAAAACTGCTTCATCCCAAGCTCTATGTATGCAACCGTTATGTTTATAACTATGCATTATTAGCTTATCTCCTTTTTTTAAATTTTGCATAAAATCCTCTTTCGTTCTCATTATAACACTATTTTTAATTTTTTCAAAATATAAAAAAGAGTTTAATCTAGTTAAACTCTTTTAAACTTTCTTTTATAAATTTTTTATATTCTTCAACTCCAGGTTGGTCAAATGGATTAATTTCTAGTAAATAACCTCCGGTAATACAACTTAATATAAAGAATTGTATTAGTTCTCCTATGCTTTCCTCATCTATTTTATTAATCCATATAATATTAGATGGAGTATTTCCATTACTATGTGCTTTAGCTACATCTTCTACAGCCATATTATTTAATCTGTTTAAGTCATAGTTTAAATTAGGAATTATATATTCTCCTTCATCTTCTACTCCTATTACAGTTTCAAATATTATATCCTTACCATCTTGAAGAAATTGTCCTAAAGAATGTAAATCTCTACTATTTATATTAGATATAGGTAGTAATCCCTTATTATTTTTACCGTGACTTTCAGCAAATAATTGCTTTAACCATTCAGTAAAATAGAATAATTTATCATTATATATAGTAAATGATTCTATATTCTTTCCATTATTATATAGTATATCTCTTATAACAGCATACTTCATAGCTGTATCGAAATCTTCATCAATAGCCTTTTTTGCACCCAATAAAAGCTTATCTATATCAAAACCAGCTACAGCTATTGGTAACATACCTACAGGTGTTAATACAGAATATCTTCCTCCTACGTTTGAAGGAACTACAAATGAAGTATATCCTTTTTCATTTACTAATTCTCTTAAAGTTCCTTTTTCTCTATCTGTAGTTATTATTATTCTATTTTTCAATTCTTCTTCATTATATTTATCTTTCATTATAGATAATACACTTTCAAATGCAATTGAAGGCTCTAAAGTAGTCCCTGATTTAGAAATTACATTTACAACAATATCTTTATCCTTAATATAATTTAAAGTTTCATTATAATCAGTTGGATTCATATTTATTCCAAAAAATACTATTTCAGGTCTATTAATATCATATTTAGGAGAAAGAGCTGATATAACAGCCTTTGCTCCCATATATGATCCACCTATTCCTATAACAACAAATACATCAGCCATCTCTCTAACTCTTTTAGCTACTTCTTTTATAGAATTTAACTCTTCATTAGATATATATGTATTAGTATTAATCCATTGATTTAAAGAACCATTAGTAAATTCCTTTTTAATATTTAATAATTTTTCATCATATTTATTTATTTTTTCATCATTAATATAATTACTATTATATTTTTCAAAATCTACTTTAAACATAATTACCTCTTTCTATAAATAACTACTGCATGAACTCTTTTATCATTCTTAATTACAAAGTAATCTTTATCTAATACTTCACCATCTAAAGTAATACATTCTTTAGAATTATTCATATTAATCTTTATTTTATATGTAGTATCTAAATATTTGTACTCTATTTCAAACTTATTCCATTTATTTGGAACATGAGGATTCATATAGATCTTATTACCTCTTTTATTAAATCCTAAAATCTCAGAAATACCTAATCTATAGAACCATGCAGCACTTCCTGTATACCATGTCCATCCACCTCTACCTGGATGATTATTATTACTATATATATCTGCTGCTATAACATAAGGTTCTACCTTATATATATCTTCATATTGTTTTTCAATTGATCTATTAATAGGATTAATCATTTGGAAATAATTAAATGCTCTATCAGTCAATCCAGCTCTTATTAAAGCCATAATATACCATGAAGCAGCATGAGTATATTGTCCACCATTTTCTCTTATACCAGGCGGATAATCCATAATATATCCAGGACTATTCTTAGTTTTCTTAAATGGAGGATCAATTAATTTAATAATACCTAATTTTTTATCTACTAAATTATTTTCTACAGAATCTATTACAGATTGAATTCTATCTTTTGGAACTATATCAGTTAAGATAGAAAAACTTTGAGATATTAAGTCAATTCTACACTCATCATTAGTCTTAGAACCTAATTTAGCTCCATTATCAAAGAATGCTCTTAAATAATATTCCCCATCCCAAGCAACTGTATTTAATGTATTTTTTAATTTTTCATTAAACTTAATATACTTATCTACGCTTAACTTTTTATTATACTTTTTAGTTATTTCAATAAATCTATTAATTATTGCATATTGGAAGAATCCTAACCATACACTTGTTCCTTTTCCTTTGATACCAACTTTATTCATTCCATCATTCCAGTCACCACCACCCATAAGTGGTAATCCATTTTCACCCATTTTATACATAGAATGATTAATTGCAATTAAACAGTGGTCATATAAAGTTGCTTCTTCTTTCGTATAGTTATAAGCCATTCCTCTTTCTTCTTCCCAATCAGCAAGAAGTTGACCATTAACAAATGGAATCTTTTCATCTAAGATTTTATAATCTTCAGTAATTTTACAATATTCACTAGTTGCATATATTAACCATAGATAATCATCTTTATATCTACTTCTCAATCCAAATCTAGTTATTTCATGCCACCAATGTAGAACATCACCTTCCATAAATTGATGTTTTGCATTATTGATAATAATTCTTCTAGCTAAATCTGGATCTATTGTTATTAAATTAGTAGCATCTTGTAGTTGATCTCTATATCCAAAAGCTCCACCAACTTGATAGAATCCTGCTTTAGCAGTTAATCTAGATGCTAAGGATTGATATAAATACCATCCATTAATAACATTATCAAAAGTCTTATCCTCTGTTTTAACTTTAATAACAGATAATTCTTTTTCCCATTTATCTTTTACTTTCTTTAATTCATCAGAAATACTCTTATCAGTTGAATATTTTCCAATTAATTCTTTAACATTATCTTCTCCTATTGCAGTTCCTAAAACAAAACTGAATTCTTTTTCTTCTCCTGCTTTTAAATCAATCTCTACATCTATAGATTTAAATATTACTCTTTCTACAGAATAACTAGTAACAGGAAGAGTTGAAGATAAGAAAGCTGTTATATGAGAAAAATCCATATTATATACATTTCTAATAGTTATAGCATTAACATCTTTATAGAAATTACTTAATAAATATCTACTAGATTTTTCTTCATTTGGACCAAATGTAGGATTAATCCAGAAAGACAGCTTATATTTCTTTTCTTTATTTGTAGGATTCTTCAATTTATTTTTATAGAATTTAATACAATCTTCTTTTGCTACAAATTGAGTTGTTTCTAGATTATAATCCATTCCTTCATGAATAAATGTCGAATATCCAAATCCATGTCTAGCTACTTTAGGATCTACTAAAACATCATTAATTTTAATTCCTTCAGATTTATCATTTAAGACAATATCATTAGTCCAAGATGTTACTTTAAACATTTGAGAATTATATGCATAAGTAAATCCACACTCATTATTAGATACTAATGTACCAAAATTATCATTAGCAATTACATTAAACCATGGAGTTGGAGTATTAGGATTAGTAATTACATATTCTTTACCATCCTTAGTAAATCCTCCATATCCATTGAAGAATTCTAAGTCTTTTGATAATTCAGTATCTTCTTTTGCTCTATCTATTTTATTTTTTTGATAATTGAACAATTTATTTTCAGCTTGAAGTTTTTTAATACTATCTTCTAAAGAAGAATCTACACTAGTATTAAATTTCAATCTAGCTACCATATTTAATAATATTGTTTCTTCATCACTAACATTATTAGAGTCTAATACATAAATATTTCCAGGAGTAGATGAGAAATTATATAAAGTATTCATTCTATATAATTCTTGATCTACTCTATGAGAAATAATCTTTTTATATTTATCTAATTCCCTATTAATAATAACAATATCTATAAATAAAGCTTTAGTTTTAAAATATTCATATGCTTTTAATATATCTTCTACAAAAGCAACTGATTCACTTTCTGATATATCTACTAGAATAATAGGTAAATCTCCAGTTATACCAAACTTCCATAAAGTAGATTGATTCATACTATTTAATCCTAATAAATCTTTTCTTTCATCATTAACAAATCTCTTACTAGTTTGATACAAGTAATTAAGCATTATATTAAATGTTCTCATACTAGGACCAGTTAAATTTAATCTCTTAGTATTTATATTATTTAATAAAGTAGCATATTTAAATGCATTAGAAATAGACTCCTTATCACTATATTTATTTAATATAGCATATGCTTGTTCGCGAGATTTAGAGAATCCATTAATATAATAAACAGATTTCTTTTTACCAGGCTCTATAGTAACAGTAGTTCTTAAAGACATTACTGGATCTATATTTGAACCAATGGTATTAGACAAATACTTTTTAGTTAAAGCAGCTGGTGCATCAACATTATTGTTTCTTCCAATAAAATTTTCTCTCTCTGTTTCATAAGTTACATCATAGTCATCATCTATTACTAGTAATCTAGAAGTATAGTAATGTCTAGTCTTTTTATTATTATTTCTTCTACACATTATTAATGCTTTCAAATCACTATCAAATTCACTATTAATAAATAAATTATTAAAAGTTCTATGAGAAATATCTACTATATTCTCTTCGATAATAGGTTCAGTATATGAAGTAATTTCAATGTTCTTAGTTTCTTTACTATTATTTTTTAGTGAAATCTTTCTAATTTCAGCTTGATTATCTCCTGCTACAATCATTTCTGTTTTAGTACTAATATCACCATCTAATCTTAAGAATTTAATTCTATCAGTAGAAAATACTACATTATATTTATCTGGTGTTACATTAGTAGGAGCATAAGTATTAGACCAAACCTTATTATTAGATAAATCTTTTAAATAAATAAAATTACCATAATCTTGTTCAGTTATTTTTCTATATCTATTTAACTGAATAGTTTTATATCTACTAAATCCATTACCTCTATCATTAATAACAATAGAGTATTTTCCGTTAGATAAAACAGAGATCTCAGGAGTTTCATTGATACCATTAAATTCACGGATATCATTTTCAACAGTTTCTCTATTATAATTGTATTTTTTGTATCCGAACATCTTAAGATCTATTACTGGATTTAATTGAACTTTTTCTTTTAATAGGATACTAAATGATTGTACTCTAACATCTTGATGGAAATAATCTCTAATAACTCCATCTAATAAATTGTTAGCAAGAGAAGCTAAAATCATTCCTTGATGGTGAGCAAAATACGAAAGAACTTTTTCATTCTTATCATAGTCGAAAGACTCATAATATCCATATTCACCTAACATTTTTAAATTATTAAATTTTTGAAGATTTCTATATACTTCTTTTGGATTAATATCTATAGCTAAAATACTAGAATATGGAGAAATAACTACTCTACTTTCTTTATCCTCAATCATTTTTAAATATGGAGTTGAGAAAGCTTTATACTTATAATTTAATCCATCATCCAATTCAGCATAAGCTGATTCAGAAATTCCCCATGGATATCTAGGATTAACTTCCTTCATATATTCTTTTTGACAGAAATATGCAAAATGATATGATTCATCAAGTAATGTATTACTATAACTCTTCATAAATATTAAAGGCATAAAATATTCAAAAGATGTTCCAGACCATGAAACTAATCCTTTTCTATTCTTATATTTAGTTAAAGTCTTATCTAAGCATAACCAATGCTTTTCTTTACAATCACCTTTAATTATAGATACAAATGATAATATTCTACTTTCACTAGCAAACTTATTATAGTTATATGGAGTTAAATGATCTTCTAAAGTATCATATCCAATAGAGAAAACATCTTCATTAGTATAGAATCTAGAAAAGTCCATGGCAGCAAACAAATTCTCTACTCTTTCTAGTAATTCTGGTTCCATCATTTCTTTTAATAACCCTTCAAGAGTTAATAAAGATATAGCTAAATTAGCACTATCAACTGATGATACAAAAGATGGATACATTTTCTCCAAAGTTGTAATACGATACCAGTTATATAAATGTCCATTCCATTTTTCAAGTTTTTCTATAGTAGTAATTATTCCATTTATTAAAGTTAATGTTTCTTTTTTATCTATAAATCCAAACTTATAAGCAGAAATTACTGAAGTAATAGACATACCTATATCAGTTGGAGAAGTTTTAACATCTTCTTTTTCTTCTCTATTTTCTTGATAATTATCTGGTATTAAATAATTAGTTTCAGGTTTTAATAAATCATCAAAGAAATTCCAAGTTTTATAAGCAATCTTTTCTAAGTCATCTCTTTCTTTAGAACTTAGATCTAATAGATTTTTCTTTTCTTTTCTACTTACTAACCACATAGTAAACGGAGCCATTAAGAATAAAGCAGAAAGAATTATTACTGCCATTAAATAGCTAGGCTTATAAATAATACTTGTTAGTATTAGAATTATTACAACTACATAATTAGTTTTAAATGCTTTTACATATGTTAATAAATCACTCTTAGTTAATTTTGCTGCTTCTTCAGATGTAGTCCAGTTCAATAGATTCTTATGTGAGATGAACATACGATATATACTTCTAATGGCAGCATCTAAATATAAATATGCATAATAAGGAATTGTTATAAATGATATAACTACTCTAGCTATAATTGCAAAATTACCAAATAGTAAATCATCATAATATTTAACATTCATTCTTCTTTTAGCCTGAATATTTAAAAATTCTCTAATATAAATAATTATTGGTAAAGCAATTACTAAGAATACTACAAGCATTATATATACTGGTTTATCTTTACTTATATATAGAGATAAGATAAGTAATAATAACAAAGATGGATTTAACAGTATTCTTCTTAGGTTATCAAATATTTTAAATCTAGATATTAAACTTATTGGGTTCTTTACCTTCTTATTTTGTTTATTTCTAACATGAGATGTAACCCAGTCCATTATTTGGACATCTCCTCTTGTCCATCTGTGTTGTCTATTAGTATCTACTAAAAACTCTGCTGGGAACCCATCAACAACTTCGATATCAGAAGCAAAACCACATCTCAAATATGAACATTCAATTAAGTCGTGACTTAATATTAAATTTTCTGGGAAAGCATTTTCTAGTACTTGATTATATACTTTTAAATCATAGATACCTTTTCCATAGAAACTCCCTTCTCCAAAAGAATCTTGATATAAGTTAGGAACAATACTTGAATAAACATCCAAACCACCAATTCCTGCAATTAATTGAGAATAAGAACTAGCATTAGTAGATTCAATATCAATACCAATTCTAGGTTCTACTATTCCATATCCAGATTCTACTTTAGTTTTTTCTTTATTAAGTACTGGTTTATTTAAAGGATGAGCCATTAATCCAACTAATTTTTGAGCTCCTCCTAATACTAACTCAGTATCTGCATCTAAAGTAATAACATATTTAATATCTGCTTTTAAGAATGATATATTTTCAGCATAAATATACTTATTCTTTTCGCTTTCAGACATAGTACCTAATAATAATTTATTAAAATGAAGAAGTCCTCCTCTTTTTCTTTCATATCCTAGATATTGTCCTTCTGATTCATTATAAACTCTTTGTCTATATACAAAATAGAATAAATCTTTATGATATTTCTTATTTAGTTGTTTACATTTATCAAAACCATATTTAGCAATTATTTCATCATTTTCATGATATTCTTTATCATTAGCAAAACAATCACCTAATAGAGCAAAGTATAAATTATTTGTCTTATTAGATAGATAATAACTTTCTAGATTTTTAAATATTTCATCTATTTTATTAGTATTTTTAACAATAGTAGGTACAACTACCATAGTGGCATTATCTTTTGGAATACCTTTAGAATAATCCATTTTAGGTAATGGCTTACATTTAAATAATTTAGAAAAAATCTTATTTATAATTTGTATTACTACTTCACTTATAGGTACAAGTAATAATATAAAACCTATTATAAACTTAGAGAATATAAAATATGATAATAATCCAGATATTAAAACAGTAAACAATACAATTGAACATATATATATTTTACTTCTCAATGCATAATTTGGTTTTGGTAATAAAAGTTCTCCAATATGTTTGTTCTTCTTTTTAGCAGTTTGCATTAATTTTTTTGTATATTCATATTCATTTGAATTTTTACTATTTTTAATAATATTTTCTCTATATAATTGTTTAGTTTCTATAGTCATATTTAAATAAATATTATCTTCTTCTAGAAGATCTTCAGTTCTAGAAACTTTATTAATAAGAGTTAATGAATCAATTCTTGCTAGTAATCTTAATTCATTAAATAGATTAGATATTAAAATATTATTTTCAATACTCTCTTCACTTTCTTGTTGAGCAATATCTTTAATATTAATATTATGTTTTTCTAATAGTTCATTCAAATCTTTAAATATTTCATTTGCAAGATCACCATATTCTTGTAATTCACTATTTAATTGACCTAAATAATATCTATTTTCTAAAACAGATTCATCTATTTCAATATAATCTTTTAGATTAATATTTATTCCTTTTTCTTTATCAGTATTAATTTTTGAAACAATATCTCTAACTTTTTGTTTTTCTTCTTGCTCTTCTCTCTTTGAAATACATAATTTAGCAATTCTTTCAATTATAATTAAACTAATAACACTAGGAATAGTTTCTATATTTTTATAAGTTAAATTAACTTCATTCTTAGTTTGATACTTATTAATTTCTTTAATCAATAATTTATAAGATACATCATAATTGTATCTAATAAATATTTCCTCTAATACAGAATAAAGATCTACATTATTATTAGCATATTTAAGTTTATGTCTTTCTCTATACTCCCTTTTTAGATTATTTTTTGTCTCTATAATTAAATAATAGTTATCTAGAATCCACTCGTTAGTAGCACCTACAAAAATACTGTTTTTTGTAAGATTTACTAAGTAATTATAATGTTCTGAGATAATATTAATATTCTTTAAAAATCTCTTGTATTTTTCTTTCATATAATCACCTAAAATCATAACTTCTATATAATTATAGAATACCATAAATTAGGGTAAATTATAAAGTATAATCTTTATTTCCATTTATAATATTTTTTAATTTGGTATAATAAAACTGAGGTATGTATTATGAAGCAAAAAACTAAAACTACAATTGAATATATTATTAATATTTTTTCATTCTTAATATTAGGTATTATGTTATTAATTGGTCCAAATATTACTTTAGGTCTATTCCATATAATTACTTCATTATCTTTGATAATCATTGGACTATTATTAACTATTAAGAATATTATAAAATTTAAGAAAATTAATAATATTTTTATATCATTAGTTCTAATACTAATAGGAATATTCTTTTATGCAGATAAATATAGATTACTAGTAATATTTCCAGTTGCATTCAGTTTTTATATAATATTAATTTCTTTAATAAAACTATCTACTTTTATAATCTATAAAAGAGGTAATTATAAAGGTTTTTATGTCTTATTTTTTACTATGATAATAGACTTTGTATTTGCTCTTTTAATTATTAATCATCCAGTTAATAGTATTGCTTATTTAACTATAGTAATGGGTATTTATCTAATATTTATATCAATACAATATATGATGGATTTCTTTTATGTATATCATACTTATAATAATAAAAATAGACAATTCAGATGGACTGTTCCAAAAATATTAACAGTATTTTTACCATTTAATATAGCAGAAGCTATAAATAAGAACTTAAATGAACCAGTAACTGAAGTAAAAATGACAAATAAAAAAGTATCTGGAAAAGTAGATATGGAAGTTCTAATAGCAGTAAAAAACTCTAATATAGGAAAATTTGGACATGGAGAAATAGTATTTGATAATTTAGTATATTCCTATGGTAGTTATGATGAGGAATCTAAAAGATTTTTTGGTACAGTTGGAGATGGTACTATTTTTACTGCTGAAAAAGAAAAATATTTAGATTTTTGTACAAGACATTCTGGCAAAACATTCTTCTCATTTGGAATTACTCTAACAGATAATCAAAAGGAAAGAGTAAAAAAGAGATTAAAACAAATTATGGATGATACATATAGATGGATGCCTCCTTCTGAAGTTGATCCAAAAGGAGACTTTCAAGACTATGGAAGTTGTCTTTATAGAGAGACAAAAGCTACATTTTATAAATTTAATGATAAAAATAAATATAGATTATATTATGCGCTTTGGAATAACTGTGTAAAACTAATAGATGATATATTAGGTTCAACTGGAAGTAGCCTTTTAGCTTTAAATGGTGTAATAACTCCAGGTACTTATTATTATTTCTTAGATGATAAATTTAGAACACCTAATAGTAATATTATTAGAAAACAAATAATAGTTAATGGAGATACTTTTACACAAAAAAAGAAATAGTTATTTAAAGATACAATTATCTTCATATAATTTAACTATTTCCATTACTATACTCATCTTATTTCTAATTTTATTTATATGATAATTCTTAAACCATTTTACTTTAGTAAGTTTTTCTTCATCTCGAAGAATTTCATCAAGTAAAGTGGTTAATTTTTTATATGAATCTTTTTCACCAGTAATATCATTAAACCAGTTTTCTATATCAGAAACATTACCATTTAATCTTAAATTCTCAATAGTAGGTATAAAAGTCTTATTTTTCATTAACTCTTTACAAATAAAAGACTGAAGATAATAAGCATTAGAAGTATATTCTCCTTTTATTTCAGAATTAATTGAGTATAAAGCATTATTAAATTCTTGATTATGGATACTATATTTAGCAAAAGAAGCAATTATATTTATAATATCCTCAGTTTGTTTAACATTAATAATCTCTTCAAGAGTAATATCACTACTCTTTCTAATTGGTTTAGTTAAATCACTTACAGAATAAGTTATATAACTAAGACCTGTTCTCATACTTACTTCTTTTTCATCATAATTAATTTCATTTATCATCGAATTAACAGCATGATTGAACTCATGAACAACATTATCTAGCATATCTAATAATGATGATCCAGTATATCGATTCAATACTACAAACTTTCTTGTGTAGTACTTAGGAAGTTCATTTCTTACTTTCATTTCACGTCCAAAAAAAGCTGTACAATAATCATCTTGTTTATCACTTATATATATTGGAGTCTCCCTAAAACAATTAAGAATCATATTTTCATATTTAAGACCATATTTTAATACAAAACTAGGAATTATTAAATATAAGACATGTCTTACATTACTGGGATAACTACCATTTAAAGATAACTCATCTACAAACCTGATATACTTATTTAGAAATTCATTAATATTCGATTGATTTATATCCATAGCTACACTCCTATTATAATTATATCATCTAAATACTAATTATCATTATCTTTTTCCACAGGAGAAGTAAATAAATTAGCTTGTCTAATAATTGATTCCCCATATTTATCATTAATTAAATCCATAGTCTCTTGAAGTTTTTCAGTTTTTAATTCTCTATCTTCATTAAATATTGATAATTGTCTACTTTTTTTATCAGTTAAATTAGAAAATCTTATTCCCATATTTCTAATAGGATCATTTTTCCAACTGGCATTAAATATATTAATTATATGCTTACTAATCTCTTCGATAGAATTAGTAGGAACATCAAGAGTTAATTGCTTAGAATACGTTTTAAAGTCTGAATTCTTAAAAGAGATCCCAATTGTATAAGTATATAATTTATCTTTACGAAGACTTTTACTAAGGTTATCTACTTGTTTATATAATATTTGAATTAATTTATTCTTTTCTACGATATCTTCTTTAAAAGTTTCAGAAGTACTTAAACTCTTTTCTACAGAATCATATTTAGATTTAATATCATTACTTATTCCATGTGAATAATCATATAACATAGCTCCATGTTTACCCAATAATTTCTCTATTGTAGATTTTTCACTTCTAGCTAGATCTCCAATAGTATGAATACCAATACTTTCTAATTTTAAAGAAGCACTTTTACCAGACATATATAATTCATTAATTGGTAAATTCCACATCTTTTTTTCTATTTCTTCTAAAAATAAAGTATGTACTTTATTAGGTTTTTCCATATCTGATGCCATTTTAGCTAATACCTTACTTGTAGATATACCTATATTAACAGTAAAACCAAACTTTTCTTTAACTTCCTCTTTTATTTGATAAGCTAAAAAGATCAAATCATCATATAAATAACTAGAATGGGACATATCCATAAAACATTCATCTATAGATAATTGTTCAATATTAGGAGTATATTTACTTAAATAATTCATAAAACTATTAGATATTTCTTTATAATAATCAGGCTCTGGGGGAAATATCTTTATATCTTTACATTTCTTTTTAGCACTATATATAGTTTCAGCAGTCTTAATACCATATTTTTTTGCTACTGGTGATTTTGCTAATACAATTCCATGTCTAGATTCTTCATCTCCTCCAATTATTGAAGGAATATTTCTAATATCTTTATTGTATCCTTCTTTTAGTAGTTTAACAGCAGTCCAAGAAAGAAAAGCATTATTAACATCTATATGAAATATAATATTTTCCTTCATAATAATCACCTATATAAATTATAAGACTTAATTATTTATTAAACAATCGAACAAAAAAAGATACCGAAGTATCTTATTTTTTTATTAAAGATTCACCATTAAACTCAACTGGTATTGGTAATTGCATTACTTCAAGTATAGTTGGAGCTATATCTGCTAGTTTTCCACCATCTCTTACTTCAATACCTTTTTTAGTAATTATAAATGGAACTAAACTTGTAGTATGAGTAGTACATATAGAACCATCTTCATTTATCATAATATCGCAATTTCCATGATCGGCAGTAATTATTAAAGTACCATCTAATTCTACTACTTTATCATATACTCTCTTAATACAAGAATCCATAAATTCAACAGCTTTAACTGCTGCATCATAAACACCTGTATGACCAACCATATCACCATTAGCATAGTTTAATATAACTATATCTAAATAATCTTTATCTAATTCAGCAAGTAATCTTTCAGTAATTATTTCTGCAGACATTTCTGGTTGTAAATCATATGTAGCTACTTTAGGAGATGGAACTAATATTCTCTTAGAATTTTTTAATTCAATATCTTTATCTCCATCAAAGAAATGAGTAACATGTGCATATTTTTCTGTCTCTGCAATTCTTAATTGATTAAATCCTAAATTATCTAGATATTCTCCTAAACAATTATTTAATTCTTGATGTTTAAAAGCAGTTAATCCTTTTACTGTATCGTTTATAGGCATCATAGATACAAATTTTATATTATTGAATTTAACTACTCCCTCCATTGGAGATTCCTCTGGATTAGTTATAGCAGTAAACATTTCTCTTAATCTATCAGGTCTAAAATTCCAAACAATAATACCATCATTATCTGTTAACTTACCATCATTTATTACACTAGGAATTATAAATTCATCAGTTATATCTTTAGCATATTGGTCTTCGAATACATCTTTTACATCATCATATTTTTCACCAATACCAGATACAATAGCATCATATGCTAATTTTAATCTATCATAATTATTATCTCTATCCATAGCATAATATCTACCTGCTACTGTAGTAATAGTTCCCATTTTATATTCATTTATCTTATCTTCTAATTTCTTAATAAATGTAGGAGCAGTATGAACCCCTGTATCTCTACCATCAGTAAATAAATGGAAATATACTTCTTTTATATCATTTTGTTTACACATATCTACTATTGCTAATAAATGATCTGTATGTGAATGAATACCACCATCACTTATCAATCCCATGATATGTAACTTAGAATTATTTTCTTTTACATGATTAATTACTTTTAATATATTTTCATTTTTATAAAATTCTCCACTCTTAATAGCTTGATTAATCATTTCTAAAGATTGATAAACTATTCTACCAGCTCCCATATTCATATGACCAACTTCACTATTACCCATTTGTCCATCTGGTAATCCAACCATAGTTCCTGAAGCTTCTAAAACAGTATTAGGATAGTTTTCCATCAAATAATCTATCGTAGGTTTATTAGCATTTTTAAAAGCATTACCCTTTTGTTCTTTTCTAATTCCACATCCATCTAATATACATAATATTACTGGTTTTTTCTTCATATTTACCACTCTCCTGTTAAATTATATCACTTATTTATTTGAAATAAAATCCAAATATTACACCACAAATTGCTCCTACAATATGAGCAAAATGAGATACATTATCTTTCTTAAATATACCTGATAATATCTCATTAATTATATAGAAAATAAATACTAATATTAATGTTAAAGGAATCTTACCATTAGAAATATTAACAAACGAACTAATAACTATCAACATAAATACTATTCCTGAAGCTCCAGTTATTCTATTTCTAGATAAAATCATATTTAAAAGACCAGTTAATCCTGCAGTTATTAATATCATTATTAAGATATTTATACTTCCATATTTTTCTTCCATCATAGGTCCAACTAATAAAATTAATAAAAAATTATTCATAAAATGGCTCCAGTTTTGATGTCCAAATATATGAGTAAACATCCTAATATATGTTAATGGACTAAATATACTAGATCTATAATTAGAAAATAATAATTTATTAGCTTTATCATTAGTTATTTTATTTATAATTAAAACAATCAAAGAAATAAAAAAGAAAGATAAAATGACTGGAGCATTATAATCTAAATATTCCATTATTTTAATCCTTCATTTATACAAAACAATGCATATATAGGTATGTATTTAACACCTTTCTTAAATGAAAAGTTTTCATCAGTTACTCTTATTGCCTCTTTAACTCCTGTCTTATTCATAAATAAAGTTAAAGATTTAGACTTAGACATATTCTTATCTACTAATTCAATAGGAATAATCTTTCCTGTTCTTGTTTGAATAACAAAACTAACTTCTGCTTTTCCCTCTGATTGATAATAATAAATATTATATCCTAGATTAATTAAATTAATAGCAATACTATTTTCATATATAATATTTCTATAATTAATATCTGATAAAAATTTTATTGTATTCATATGCATTTTATT
Organism: uncultured Erysipelotrichaceae bacterium; assembly: GCA_902772675.1. GTDB lineage: Bacteria > Bacillota_I > Bacilli_A > RF39 > UBA660 > RUG11788. The sequence goes on along the minus strand of CACYBN010000112.1, from coordinate 13,791 downwards.
AAATAGAAGTCCAGTATCACTTAAATATAATTTGAAATTATCTGGATCTTTACAACTATTTAAAGGAATTTTAGCATCACTAATTTTATAACATTTATAAGCAAACCCATTATTATGAAGGAATGTTATAGATTTTTCATAATCTTTAGATCTACTTCCTTCTTTGATAACACCATATTGGAACTTCTTATTAGATTTTCCTAATTGATATGGAATACTATCATAGGCTTCATTTGTTCTTATATTATCTATTAAATTATCAAAACTTATAAATTCTTTTCTAGCAGAATAATCTATTTTATCAAATACTGTATTTAATAATAATTTATTAGAATTATTAAGTGATAATTCTACAGCTTCTGGATATCCACCAGTCATTAAATAATCATTGTAATAATCTAGAGCCACACTATGAAATGGCATAGGTGTATTATTTTTAAAAGAAGTTTTTATAAAATCAATTAATTGCCTATTATTAATAGCAACAAGATATTCTTCAAAATCCACTGGATGAACTATCTTAAATTGTAATTCTTCACATTTAAATGCACTAATACTTTCTCTAAGAGAACAAATCAATATAATATGATAATTTAATTCTTCATTTCCCTTATAAAACATTTTCATAGAATTAATTATTTCTATATCTTTAACATTATCTATAACTACTAAAGTATCATTAGTTAAAATAGATTCATTTGCTAATAAAGATAATTTCATAATAATTTTATCTGTACTTTTTTCATTCTTGAAAACATCTAATAGTTCCTTATTATTATAAGAATCAAAATAAACTACATTCTTATATTCTTTTTCACCAAATTTTAAAACTGCATAAGTTTTTCCTACTTGTTTATTACCATATAGAACTAATACTTTTTTAGAAACATCTCTTTTCCACTTATTTAGGAAAGAATAAATTTTTCGCTCCATAAAATGACCTCCTGCTCTTTTTATTCTAACTTAATTATAGTTTTGAATTTAAAAATTGTCAATTCCATTGTCAATTTAAATTAATTCTGAAACCATTATAATGAATTGTGTATTAGTAGGTATATCTTTAACACTATAACCAAATATCTTATCTATCATGCCTAATTCAGCATAATGCCATCCCCTCTTTATAGCATGACTTATAGCATGCTCTACCGCATTAGAAGAAGTATTATAATGATTAGCTACTAAATTATATATATGTCTAGTATTATTAATATTCTTTTCTTTAGTTAGATATATACTATATATTATATATGTATATCCTTTTAAATTAGATGATATTCCTAATCTATGTAATAAATCCTCTAATCTTTTCTTTTTAATATAAAAGTCATCTATCTTTTCTTTAATATTTATAATATCCAATATTTTAGAAAATTTATCTTCATCTATAATAATTTCTAATCTTTTATCACCACAATAAAAAGATACTCTGGGTTGAGTATCTTCAGAATCTAAAGACATCTTTCAATTATATACTTGAATTCATCTATTTTAGAAGATGAACCCCCTATTAAATAACCGTCTACAATGTCCATTTCATTTAATGAGTCAACATTTTTATTATTGACACTACCACCATATAATACCTTTATATTACTAGTATTATATCTATCATTAACCAATTCCTTAATATAAGAAACAACTTCACTTATTTCTTCATTATTAGGAGTTTTACCTGTTCCTATTGCCCATACAGGTTCATAAGCAATTATAATTTTAGGAATATCATTTATTGATAAATTATTATAAACTGAAGTAATTTGATCAAATAATACTTTCTTAGTTTCTTTATTATCATATTCTGTTTCATTTTCTCCAATACAAAATACTGGTATTAAATCTTCTTTTATAAGATTATTAATCTTTAATAAGAAATCATTATTATCTTCTTTATGATAACTTCTTCTTTCAGAATGACCAACTAAAGAATACTTAGCTCCAGTAGATTTAATTTGAGAAGCAGATACTTCTCCAGTATAAGCGCCGTTTTCATTATTAGAAACATCTTGAGAACCAAAATTAACTACTCCACTATAATCTGTTAAATATAGATATGAAGGAAATACTACTACATTTTCTAAATTATTAAGTGTTTTTAAATTATTAATAAAATCTATAACTGATTCTCTATTCATATACATTTTTTGATTACCAAAAACTAATTTACTCATCTTCATCATCTTCCTTTTCTATTCTATTCCTTCTAGCATTTTCAATTAATCTTCTTATTCCACCAGATTCTTTAGATGTCATATTATATACATCTAATACTCTTTCAGCATAATATTTAGAACTATGTACTTCTGAATTAATTCTAGCTTGATATGCAAATTCAGTTAATTTTTCAGGATTATCATATAAATCAGTAATTATACTTATATATTCTTCTTTTGTTTCAAATATTCTTCCTGAAAGTTGATCTATTACTACATTTTCAAAACTTTCATCTTTTATACAAACTGGAGTAACTGATGCAGCCATAGCTTCAATAACTGTTAATCCTTGAGTTTCACTAGTAGATGCAGTAACAAATACATCTGCTAGATGATAATAACTAGGCATATCATCATATGGAACTTTACCAGTAAATATAACATTATTAGTTAAATCAAATTCTTCTACTAGAGATTTATATTTATCCATATCAGGACCATCTCCAACTATAAGAAGTTTAATATTACTTCCATGTTTAACTAATGTTTTTTGTGCTTCTATTAAAAATTCAACATTTTTTTCTTGAGCTAATCTACCAACAAAAATAATAACAAAATCACTTTTCTTTAATTTATATTTTTGTTTAATAGCTTTTATCTTATCTTTATTCATATTTTCTATATAAAATCTATCTAATTCTATACCTGTAGGAATAACATGAATATTCTTATCTACTTCATATTTTTCTTTAAATAAATCATATGTCTTTTTAGTAGGGACTATTAAAGCATTTGCTGTCTTATCACAATAGAAACGAGTTAAATATTCAACTATCTTTTTACTAGATTTATCAAAATATCCTTTTGTTATATAGTGAATATAATCTTCATACATAGTGTGATATGTATGTACTAATGGTATATTAAATTGCTTAGCTACAATTCTTGCAAATGTACCAATACCAAATTCTGTATGAGAATGGATTATATCTAATTTCCATTTTCTAATAATATTTATTGCTCTAATTGGATATATACCAGTTAACCTATAATCATATATACCTATTGGTATACCTGGAATTCTAATTACAGTATTATTATCCTCAAATTTATATCTCATATCTTCAGTATTAACAGTAACAACAAATACTTGATGTCCTTGCTTTTCTAAAGCATTTTTAAGCATATATACACTAGTAGAAACACCATTTATAAAAGGTGGATATGTATCAGTAAATAAACCTATTCTCATTCTTTAACCTCTCCTTTAAATGTAGTAAACAGTATCCCTCCTGCTAATATAGCAAAATAATAAGTTATACTTCTCCATAATATTAATATTGCTGGTAGTATTGATCCAGTAATAAAATATCCAAAGAATTGTAAGAAACTATATTCTATACCTCCAGAACCTCCTGGAATTGGTACGAAAGATCCAATAATACTTACATAAGCACAACATACATAAACAATTATAGGACTTATATTAATACCTAAAGCATATATAACAAATAAAGGAGTTAAATAATAACATAATAAACCAATCATATTGTATAAATAACCTTTAACTATAAGTCCTTTATTTTTTCTTAATATAACTGCACTTTCATGAAATTCACTAATCTTAGCCTTCCATTTCTTAATACTTTTATCTTTCTTTTTAACAAGTTTAATCTTAGAAAAGAATGTAATTAGATTATTTACTACAAAACTATTAAACTTTTCTGAGAAACTAACAAATATTAAAACTAATCCTACTAAAGCATTAATAGTAAATCCTAAAATCGTTAAATTTCTTAAAAAACTATTCGCAGGTATGTAATTCATAAAGAAGTTAAGACTAACCGCAATAACTCCATGTGTTATTAAAGCCATTTGATATAGAAAGAAATTTTGAACTATTATATTAGTACTATGAGTTAACTTAATACCACTTTTAGTAAGCATATATACTTGCATTGGTTGACCGCCTGATGCAAACGGAGTTACCCCATGAAAGAATTGTGTAATAGTTACCTGTTTAAATATCTCTCTTCTTGGAATATTTTTATAATTTTTTGTAATATTATAAAGAGCAAGAGATTTAAAAAACCAATATAATATTGTTAATAATAATCCAACTAATAACAGTTTTATATCAGCTTTATATAAATTGCTGACTATATTGCCAAAATCATCTTTTAAAACAAAGTATAATACACAAGCAGTAATTAATAATAATATGAATGTATTACCTTTAAGATTTTTCATTATTAATCTTTATCGGGAATAGATACTATTCCTGGTAAATCCTTTCCTTCCATATACTCTAAAGTTGCTCCTCCACCAGTTGATGCATGAGTAACTTTATCTTTGTATCCTAATTGACCAGCAGCAGCTACTATATCTCCACCACCTAAAATGGTATCAGCATTAGATTCAACTACCGCTTTTAATATATCTTCAGTTCCTTTAGTACATTTAGAAAATTCATATACACCTAAAGGTCCATTCCAGAATATTGTTTTAGCTTGAGCAATAATAGAACTAAACATATCAATTGTTTCAGGACCTATGTCTAATCCCATTTCATCTTCAGTTATTTCATTTATATTAACAATTCTATTAGAAGATTCATTATCATATTCTTTAAAAGCATTAACATCTCCTGGAAGAATTATTTTATCTCCATATTCATTTAAAATATTTTTAGCAAATTCTAAATTTTCTTCATCCAATATAGATTTACCAATATTAGATCCTTTAGCTTTTAAGAAAGTAAAAGCCATTCCTCCACCGATTAATAAGTAATCTACTTTTTTAATAAGATTTTCAATAACTCCTATCTTATCAGAAACTTTACTTCCTCCTAAAATAACAACAAATGGTCTTTCAGGATTATCTAATTTAGATAATTCTACTAATTCTTTTTCAACTAATAATCCTACTCCAGTAGGTAGATTTGAAGCTAATCCTACATTTGATGCATGAGCTCTATGTAATGTACCAAAAGCATCATTTATAAAAATATCTCCTAAAGATGCCCAATATTTAGCTAATTCTTCATCATTAGAACTTTCTTTTTTACCATCTAGATCTTCATATCTAGTATTTTGAATTAATACTACATCTTTTGGATTCATATTATTAACTGTAGTTTCTAATTCTTCTCCACGTGTCTTATCAATAAATTTAACTTCTTGTCCTAATAATTCACTTAATCTAGTAGCAACTGGTCTTAAGTCATTCTTAGCTAGGTCTGCTTCTTCTTTAACTCTTCCTAAATGAGATAATAATATAACTTTAGCATTATTATCTAAAGCATACTTAATAGTAGGAAGACTCATTACTATTCTATTATCATCTGTAATTTGTCCATCTTTTAGAGGAACATTAAAATCACATCTAATTATAACTTTTTTATTGTTTAAATCAAAATCTTTTATACTTTTCTTCATTTTTTCACCCTATTCCTTCATTAATAATTTTATCATATTTATATTTAAAATAATATAAGAACCTAAAAAAAGAACACCTAAGTGTTCTTAATTATTATTTTCCAGCTAGTACTTTAGCAGTTCTAACCATTTGAGCAGAATAACTCATTTCATTGTCATACCATGCAACTACTTTAACTAATTGTTTTCCATCTACATCTAATACTGTAGTAGAAAGTCCATCTACTAATGAACCACAAGTTTCTCCGATAACGTCACTTGATACAATTGGGTCATCTGTATAGTTAAGAGTTTCATTTGTATTATTCTTTAATACTGCATTTACTTCTTCAGCAGTAACATTCTTAGATAATTCTAATACTAAGTCTACTACAGAACCAGTAGTAACAGGAACTCTCATAGCAATACCATCTAATTTTCCTTTTAATGAAGGAATAACTAATCCAATAGCAGATGCTGCTCCTGTTGAAGTAGGTACAATATTAGCTGCAGCAGCTCTACCACGACGAGCAGCAATTCCTTTTTTATGAGGAACATCTAATGTAGCTTGATCGTTAGTATAAGCATGAACTGTAGTCATATATCCTTTTTCAATTCCAAAATTATCATTTAATACAGCAAGTACAGGTGCTAAACAGTTAGTAGTACAACTTGCAGCAGAAATGATTTCTTCACTACCATCTAATGTATCATGATTAACATTATAAACAATAGTCTTTAAATCACCTTTAGCAGGTGCAGAAATAATAACTTTTTTAGCTCCAGCATTAATATGAGCCATTGCTTTTTCTTTATCAGTAAAATGTCCAGTACATTCAAATACTACATCTACTCCTAAATCTTTCCATGGTAAGTTATTAGGATCAGTTTCAGCATATACTTTAATCTTTCTGTTTCCTACTACTAATTGATCATCTACATAACTAATTTCATTAGCACGATATCTTCTATGACTTGTATCATATTTTAATAAATATGCTAATTGTTCAGCATCAGTAAGATCATTTATAGCTACAACCTCTAATTCTGGATCTTCTTCCATAATTCTAAATACTAGACGTCCTATACGTCCAAAACCATTAATGGCAACTTTTTTCATATCTATCTCTCCTTACATTACTTTAAAACAACTTCCACCAATAAATTCTCTTATTAATGAATCATCTGGAATATCTTCAGATGGCATTGGTAAAAATGTTTTCAACAAATTGATTAATCTCTTTGCTTCAGCATAATATGGACTATCTATATCAACTGAATATAAAAGAGGTTCAGCATATGTTTTTAATACACCTAATTCATATATCAAAGCTGTATTAAATGTAACATTTGCTTCATCTTGATATGGGAATATATATTTTTCTTCACCCAATCTTACATTAGACCAAGCTGATAAAGTAGTTTCTACTTTATGTCCTCTTGTTCTATTATCTCTAACTATTCTTCTTAATAATCTATTATCAGAAGTAGAAATACGATTATGATTATCAATATTTAAAGCAGTTAATGGAGATATATACATCTTAAATTTTTTACTTCTAGGTATGCTAGGTAATAATTTAGGATTTAGTGCATGTATTCCTTCCATAACTATAATATCGTTTTTACCTAATTCTAGTTCTTTAGTAAACTCAGGTTCTCCTTTTATAAAATTATATACTGGAGCCATTATCTTTTCTCCAGCTAATAACTTTTCTATATTAGAATCTAATAATTTTAAATCTAAAGCTTCTAAACACTCATAATCATATGATCCATCTTCTTTTTTAGGATTCTTAACTCTAGGAACAAAATAATCATCCATAGATAATTGTACAGGATTCATTCCAAAAGTTTTTAAATAATTAACTAACTTAATTGAAGTAGTAGTCTTACCACTAGAAGAAGGACCTGCGATAAGAATAATCTTAAGTTTATCTTTATGTTCCCATATATCTCTAGCTATATTTAATAATCTACTATCTTGAATAGTTTCATCTATTCTCATTAAATTACCTATATGTCCACTACTAACTATCTCATTTAAAGAAGATACATTAGATATATTCATTATTTTTAACCAATCTTTATACTCATTATATACTTCAAATCTTTGAGGATGATGAGTATATTTAGGTACAATACCATCATTATATCTATCTGGATACAATAATATAAATCCATTTTCATTTAAATAAGTAATATCAAATAATTTTAATACTCCAGTAGATATAGGTAATTTACTAAAATAATAATCATACATATTACCTAATTTATATAATTTTATATAATTATTAGTATTATATCTAAGCATAGTAGCCTTATCGATATCATTATTCTTTTTAAAATACTCAATAGCTTCAATTCTAGATACATTCTTTTTACTAATGTTCATATCTTGTTCTACTATTTCTTCCATCTTTTTCTTTATATTTTTAATTACATCTTTATCCAATTTTTTACTACATTCAATATAAAGACCTTTATCAATAGTATATTTAACATTTACTTTAGTAGCATTTCCATATAATTCTTTAATTGCATATATAGTTAAATACATAAGTCCATTTAAATAAACTCTATTTCCTTGACCTGATAACAAATCAAAAAATTCAACTTCACCAGTTGGTTGTACAGGTGCAGATAACTCTTTAAAAACACTATTTTGTTTAGCTACCAATATAGGAAATTTAAACTTAGATTGAAATTCTTTAGCTAAATCTTCATAAGTTGTACCTGCGGTTATTTCTTTTACTTCGCCACAAACAGTAATTTTTTGATTATTTTCAATCATACTATCCCTCGCTATTCTATAAATATTCTATCATATTTATGATAATTAGAATCATTTATTTTTTAATCTTTACAGCTATTTCATGAATTTTACGGAATCTATGATTAAGTCCAGATTTACTTATTGGAGTCTCTGTTTCCAATGATATTATTTCACTTAATTCACTTAAAGAAGTTTCAGGATATTTTTTACGATATATAGCTGCAACCATAAGTTTTTCATCCAATATATCTATACCTAATTCTTCTTCTATCTTTTCTATATCTTTTAATTGATTATTACAAGATTGAATAGTCTTTTCAATATTAGCTTGTTCACAATTATTCAATCTATTAATTGCATTCTTCTCTTCATGTAATGCTCTTGTATTTTCATAATATAATACAGCTTTTGTAGCTCTAATTAACTTTAAAAAATCCGCGATTTTCTCTGAATCTTTTAAATAGACCATATATTTATTTTCTCTTATGAGAATTTTACTATTTAAATCATAAGCATTTAATAATCTTTGTACAAATACAGATTCAAATTTCTTATCTAATAAATACTCCAAATGATATTGGGAAGTAGCAGGATCATTAATACTTCCTTTAGCCATAAAAGCTCCTCTTAAATAAGCAATAGATTCTGCTTCACCATCTACTATATAATTCTTAGGACTATCTAATTCATTACCAGATTCATCTATTACACATAAATCTTTTAAAATAAAATCAACATTATCTTTTATCTCAATATTAAATACATTATTCTTATTAAATATATTATTTTGTTTAGTAGTTATATAACAATGAACTCCATATAATCTCTTAATCAATGAATATATTCTTTTAGAAGTAAGCATATTTTCTGTATAAAGAACTATATTTCCATCTAAAATATGTACATTATTTCTAAAGAAACCTGATAATTCTGCTATATATTCAGATTTAGATAAACGGATATCACTTATCTCATCTTTAACATCAGTTGCGAATGACATAATCGTTCCTCATCATATATGAGAATATTAAACTAGCTAGAAGTATACTATTATGCTTTAGAGTATTATCATCATTTAAAATAATAAGATCTCCCTCTATTAGTTTAGTTCCTAAATCTTTTATATTTTTTCTATCAACAATAACTTGTTCTTTCTCTTCTGCTCTATGATATCTTTCTAGTAAATCTTTAGGTATTTCTGTATTACTTGCTATTACTACATCAACAGTTCTATTTAATAGATACTTATTTAATACTTTGATATGATCACTAACTGCAAAACCATCTGTTTCTCCAGGTTGTGTCATAGCATTGCATACATACATGATTTTAGCTTTACTTTTTGAAATAGCTTTTTTCATATCTTTTCCTATAATATTAGGAAGTACACTAGTATATAAACTACCTACACTTAAAATGATAAGATCAGCTTCTTCTACTGCTTTAATAGCTTCTTTACTAATAGCTGGTTCTTTTTTATAGAAAAGATTCTTTTTCTTTTCTAAGCATTTAGTAATTTCTTCTTCACCTTCAATAATCCTACCTGACTCAGTTTCAGCCATAATAGTTACATTATCTTCAGTAATAGGATAAATCTTGTGTTCTACCCCTAATAACTCACTTAAATTCTCTATAGCTTTAGTTAAACTACCAGTCATTTTCATATCAGCAACTAACATTAGATTACCTAAAGCATGACCATCTAAATCACTAGAAGTATTAAACCTATAACTTAATAAATTTTTTATATCTTGATTTACTCTAGATAAACTAGTAATTACTTGTCTTATATCTCCAACTGCAGGAATATTAAATTCATTTCTCAATTTACCAGTTGATCTTCCATTATCTGCTACTGTTATAACAGCAGTTATATCTACAGGAAACTCTTTTAACCCTCTTAAAATAAAAGATATTCCAGTTCCTCCTCCAAATACTACTACTTTCTTATTCATATATATCACCAATTAAATAATACCAAATTTAAAATAAAAATAAAAGGATTCAAAGAATCCTTAGCAAAATCGTTATTACATATGTTAATAGTACTCCTATACCAGTAAGTACTGGATAAAAGATAATATCTATAAAAGCAGATTGTTTATCTTTATATAATTCATATTCAGGAATACCTAATCCAGTAGGATGAGGTTCTTCATGAGAATCAGCACCACTTAAAGTACCTAAAGACTTAACTACTACTCTTGTATTAGTTCTATGTGATGCATTATATTCTGCTAATTTAACTAAATAATCATTATAATAAACATCATTTCTTCCTTCTACTATTACATCATGATAATAGCAATCATTATCAGCAGCTTTAAGAATTGAACTAGACATTTGTAAACTATCAAAACTTTTTCTTAAATATTCAGTTGATACATTAGTATAATCTACAAAAGTACCACTAGGAATAGAATAATATGTTCCTACAGCTAATTTAGCTAGATCTTCTATATTCTTTCTTCTCTCTTCTTCAGAAAATCCTTTTCTAAAACGAGTATATACAAACATATCTCCATCAAATTGTATCGATTCAGGGTTGACATCTACTACATAACCATCTTTATGAAATATCTTCATTTGATCATCAAGTGTTATGAGATCTGTTCTAATATCTTCAGGATTTCTATTATAAGATCTTCTTTGGGCGAAAGTTTCCATAATATCACCTTCTCATCTACTATATATAAATTATATCATTATAAAATATTTCTTTTTAAATAATTGTTTAATTTATTTCTAATTGTACGCATAGAATTGTCAACTGACTTATATTTAATATCTAATAATATAGATATTTCTCTATTACTGAAATTATTTAATCTAAGTTCATATATTTGTCCTTGAATATCATTTAATTCATATTTGAAATTATATAGTATTATTTCATAAGAATTGGAAATAACTTGTCTTTCTACTAAATCTTTATCTTGATATATAACATCACTAAAAAATAAATCATCATCTTTTAAAGGTTCATCTAATGAGTAAGATGAAGATATCATTAAATTTTTAAATGATAATTTATTTTTTATATATCTAGCCATTTCTCTTTTAATTATTAAAGTTGCAAACGTATAAAAAATAACATTCTTATTAAGTTGAAATGAATTAACTGCATTAATAAGTCCTACTGTTCCTTCTTGAATTAATTCATCTTTATCTAGTCTTATATTTGGATATTTCTTCAAATAAAAAGATGCATACTTTTTAATTAACGGAGTATATTTATCCACCATTATTCCATATGCATTCTCGTTATTTTCAGAAATCATATATAAAAGCTCATAGTCATTTATATCTTTATATATAATATCACTCCCTATTTTTTTGAACGAATCATTTCGTAAATCATAATTCCTGCTGCAACAGATGCATTCAAACTATTAATTTTTCCATACATAGGGATTTTAGCTACAAAGTCACAAGATTCTTGAATGCTCTTACTCATTCCAAATCCTTCACTTCCAATAACTAAAGCTGTTTTTCCTGAATAATTAATTTCTCTATAATCAATACTATTTTCCATAGCAGTACCTACTATCCAAAAACCATTATCTTTTAATTTTTTTATAGTTTGATTAAGATTAGTAACCATTGCTATTTTAACATTTTCTAAAGCTCCTGCACTAGTTTTCATAACCGTAGCATTTACAGATACACTTCTATCTTTTGGAATAATTATTCCATTTATTCCAGCAGCTTCACAAGTTCTAATAATAGCTCCTAGATTATGAGTATCTTCTAAATGATCTAATATAACAACTTTAGAATCATCTTCATCAATAAAATCTGCTAGTTCAGAGTATCTAAAATCCTCTATGTCCATGATTATACCTTGACTAGAATATTTATCAAATCTAGAAAAATCCTTTTTGTTCATTACTTCATAAGAAATATTCTTTTTTTCTAATAAAGAAATTATATTTTTATCATCAAAATCTTCTTTAATAGTTACTTTATATACTTTTTTATTATTATTTAATACTTCTTTTGCTACATTTCTTCCATATACTAACATATTATTCACCTAGAATTCTTTCCATAATTTCATCTATTCTTTTTTTATTATCTGATAATTCTAAATATCCAATTAAAGCTTCTAAAGCAGTAGCATATCTATATGTAACAGCATCACAGCTTTTAGGATGAGATTTAGAACTATTATTACGAGCTCTTTTTATTATTCCAATCTCTTCTTCTGAAAAGAAATCTTCATCTAATAATTTTTTAATAAAATCTGCTTGTCCATTCGCAGAAACATATTTTAATGATTCTCTTTGTAAGTCATTTACATTACCAATACCAGTATTAATAAGATATTTTCTAATATAATCTTCATAGATAGTATCACCTAAATAAGCTAATACTAGTACATTTATTTCTTTAACATTCATAATGATCCCCTCTAAATCAACAATATTTTATCACAACAATATTCATTTTAAAAGAAAAAGAGCTATATGCTCTTTTATGTTCTAGTTTCTGGTATTAAGATCATATACCATTCTCCATCAATTAATACTGTCCAGAACTCTGCTCTCTTAGTAGTTATACTTCCATCTACATCAATAGTAACATTAGTATAAACATGTTTATAGTCTTGAATTTCAGGAATCTTATCAATACCACATTGGACACCCAAATAATTAGTATTATTATCTTCTCTATCTACTTCATTAACTACTTCAGTACTAGTAACTTCATAAGTAACAGACATTTTATTATTAAGTTTTCTATCATTTATTAAGAAATTAACAGTATCTTTAACATCTTGAGAATTTCTACTACAAGGAACAAAAGCAGATAAAATCATATCTTTATCTCCGTTTTGATATCCTTTTAAATATAAAGTTATTGGAGTTGTTGGAGTAGATGGTTCTTTTTCTTTATTGAATAAATACCAATAACCAAAACCTGCTATTCCACCAACAAATATTATTATTATAAAGAAAGTAAATAAAACTCCTCTTATTTTCTTTCTTTTTTTTCTTTTGTTTATTTTATCATGATCTATTTCAGGAATACCATCTGGTTTAATAGCTACTTCAGCTTTAGCCATTAAGTCTGGTTTAACTTCAAATTTTTTAGCATTTTCTTCTGCTTCTTTTTGTCTTTGCGCAATTAAAGCATCTTGTTGTTCTTTTGCTATTACTAGTTCATCATGTTTCTTTTGTTCATCTTCATAAATGCTTGATAATGCATCTGAACTAATTTCTCCAATTTGTGTATCAGGTAATACAACCGGAGCAACTTCAACAACTTCAGGAACTGGTTCTACAGTTACTTCTTCTACACTAGTTGTTGGTATTTCATCAATTGAAACACTAGTAATATCTTTATTTTCTTCTAAACCTTCAGCAGATAAAACAATATTACTTATAGGAGTAGATCCGCTTTCTCCATCAGCAGTTGTTTCATCAGTAGGTACAACTTCTTC
>CACYBN010000111.1 GCA_902772675.1 uncultured Erysipelotrichaceae bacterium | reverse complement strand
TAAAGATGATTTAGAAGATACTTATTCTCATTTTAATATGTTTTTAGAAGAGTTTCCTGTTAAGAAAAATATTCTTTTAAATGATATAAAAAAAACTAAACTTAATTTAGGAAAAATATATTTATCTAAAAATAATTTAGATAAGGAATGTTCTAAAAGTTTAAATAGACAAGAACAAAAAGAAAAGTGTGAGATATCTACAATTAATACTGATAATGCTACTGAATCATATAAGAAACTAGTAGATAAATATAATTATATAGTAGGTAAATATAATAAGTATGCTAAGAAAAACAAAATAAATACAGAAAAAACAATAAATTACTAGGAGGTATAATATGAAGATATTTTCTAAAAGAAATATATATAATATATTATTTTTAATAAGTATCTTTTCAATGCCTTTTTTAATTGCTTTATTAATATTCTTTGATAATAGTAATTTAGTATCTGAAAATACTATTAATATTATAAAAATATCTAGTTTTATTTCTATTATAGTTTTATTATTATCTATGATAGGTCTTATAAAAAATAAATATTTCTTTACAAAGAATAATTATTTAAAAAGAATAGCTATAATTTTATTTGCAGCTTTCTTTGCTTTTGAAGAATTTGCTACAGTTAGTTTGGTTTATTACAATGATGAATTTAAATCATGGTTAATTACTACTAGTTTAAATTCAACTAATTATCAATCTATAGCTAGAAATATTTATCCTGAAGAGGAAATAGATAAAGTAATGGATTCTTCTAATGTAGATTTAAGTGATGATATAGTTAATTTCTCTGATATAGAATATGGAGGAAATATTTATACTAATAAAGAAGAACAAGAATTATTAGAACATGATCCAGATGAATTATATAAAGTTATTAAAGTAGAAGGAACTGTTATTGGTACTAAATATCATTATGAGGGATGGTTAGTTGCAGTATATGATCCAGCTAATGTAACTATAGGTATATCTAAAACTATGGAAAAAGAAGCTAATATTAATAGATATTCTAGTGGAGAAAGATTAACTAAAATATCTAAGGATTATGATGCTTTAGTAGCTATGAATGCTGGAGGATTCCATGATCCTAAATTTAGAAGTAATGGAGGAGTACCTCATGGAACTGTTATCGCAGATGGTGTAGTTTATCCAGGACATAAACAATCTCCTGCTTATTATGAGGGAATGATTGGATTTAATAAAGATAATAAATTAGTTCTTACTAAACATATGAGTTATGAAGAAGCTTTAAAATCAGATTATAGAGATGCAGTTGATTTTGGGCCATTCTTAATAGTTAATGGTAAGAATAGATATGGTAAAGTTAAATCTTATACATGGGCTACTTCTAGAACTGCAATTGGTCAAAGAGAAGATGGAACAGTATTATTACTTGTTATAGATGGTAATCAATCATTTTCAAGAGGAGCCTGTTTTGCTGATTTAGCATATATAATGGAAAAATATGGAGCAGTTAATGCTGCTAACTTAGATGGAGGAACATCTACAGCTTTAACAGTTAATCATAAATATATTAATTCTCCATGGAATGGAAAGAAAACTACATATAGAACATTACCAGATGCTTGGATTGTTAAAGATAATAGTAAGAAAGGGTAGTAATATCCTTTTTTTATTTGTTAAAAAGAGGTATACTATTTTTAGGTGAGATAATGAAAAACAACATAGTAGAATTTTTAGATGATATTATTAAATTATATCCTAGAAAAAATATATTTATAGAAAAGAATAAAAAGATAACTTATAAACAATTTGGTGATTATTCTAAATTAGTAGCCTCTAATATTATAGAGAAAGAAAACTTAGTAAATGAACCGATTGTTATTTTTATTGATAAATCAATAAATGCTTTAGAAGCTATGATTGGTACTTTATATAGTAGAAACTTTTATTGTATATTAGATACTAATTCACCTAAAAATAGAATAGATAATATTATAGAGACTCTTAAACCTAAACTTATTCTTACTGATAATAAGAATAAAGAAAAGATAGAGTCATATAGTTATAATATTAATATTCTAAATATAGAAGAATTAGATAATACTTTAAAATTTTCTAATTATAAGAAGAATATTAATTATTGTTTAACTGATCCAGCATATGTATTATTTACTAGTGGATCAACTGGAGTACCTAAGGGTAGTGTAATACTTGAAAGTTCTTTAATTAGTTATATAGATTGGTTTAAGAATGAGTTTAATATAAATGATAAGACTATTTTTGGTAGTCAAACTCCATTTTATTTTAGTATGTCTGTATCTGATATATTTTCTACTTTAGTAAGTGGAGCTACTTTTGTTATTATTCCAAAAGTAAATTTCTCATTTCCAATGAAATTAATAGAGTTCTTAAATGAATATAAGATTAATACTATATATTGGGTACCATCTGCGATGAGTATAGTTGCTAATTTAAAGACTTTTGATTATATTAAACCTAAGTATTTAAAAACTATATTATTTGCAGGAGAGGTAATGCCAATGCCTGTACTTAATATTTGGAGAAAGAATGTAGATGCTTCATATGCTAATTTATTTGGGCCTACAGAAACTACTGATATATTTGCTTTTTATAAAGTAAATAGAAAATTTAAAGATAATGAAACTCTTCCAATGGGAGTTCCTTGTAAAAATGTAGATGTCATTATGATAAATGATGAAGGAAAAGAATGTAATAAAGATGAAGTTGGAGAAATATATGTAAGAAGTCCATTTGTTGGAAATGGATATTATAATAATAAAGAAAAGACAGATGCTGCCTTTGTTCAAAATCCAACTCATAATAGTTATATAGATATTGTTTATAAAACTGGAGATTTAGGTAAATATAATAAATATGGAGAAATAGAATATTTAGGAAGAAAAGATTTCCAAATAAAACATATGGGATATCGTATAGAACTAGGAGAAATAGAAAGTAATATCAATTCATTAGATGGTATAAATATATGTGCTTGTATTTATGATAATGATAGAATAGTTCTTTTTTATGAATCTAATACAATTGGAGACTCTGAAGTAATAGAATTTTCTAATAAGTATCTTCTTAATTATATGAGACCTAATGTAATAAAAAAAGTTATGAAAATGCCATATAATGCTAATGGCAAAATAGATAGAGTAAAATTAAAAGAATTATATAGAGAAGGAGAATAAATATGAAAGATATAATAGAAATTTTAAATGAAGTTAATCCAGGAGTAGATTATGAACATGAAGAAGAATTAGTAACTAATGGAATTCTTACTTCATTTGATATAGTAACTTTAATATCAATGTTAAATATGAAATTTGATATAGATATATCAGTAACTGATTTAGTTCCTGAAAATTTTGAATCTGCAAAAGCTATAAAAAAACTGGTAGATAAATTAAAATAATAAATAATTAATGGTGGGAGGTTAAGTATGAGTTATACATCACTCCAATTTTTAATATTTGTTGTTGTATTATTATTTGTCTACTATATAGTACCAAAGAAATATAGATGGGAAATATTATTAATTGGTAACTTAGTGTGTTATTACTTGATGAGTGGATGGTTACTATTATTTGTAGTTTTAGCATCACTATTCTCATATTTTGGAGCTAAGTTAATAGAAAAAAGAAAAGAAAAACGAAAGAAAATATTTATAATTAGTTTATTTTCAGTATTAGGATTTTTATTAGTACTTAAATATAATAATTTTATATCTTCGTTACTTAATCCAATACTTAATATTGTTAATTTAAATATACCATTTAAGAAATTTATTTTACCTGTAGGTATTTCATATTATACTTTAGAAATGATTTCTTATTTAGCAGATGTTTATTTAAAGAAGATTAAACCAGAAAATAACTTCTTTAAATTATTAACATTCTATACATATTTTCCTAAAGTATTAGAGGGACCTATTTCTAAATATAGAGATCTATCTAAAGAAATATTTAGTGAACATATATTTAATTATGAAAGTTTTAGAAAAGCCTGGGTTCTTATTGGAGTTGGATTTATCAAGAAATTAGTTATCGCAGATAGATGTGGTTTATTTGTTAGTAATTTCTTTTTAGAGGGACATACTGGTCTATTAACTATTCCAGCAATTATATTTTATACAATACAAATATATTTTGATTTTAGTGGATGTATAGATATAGTTTCAGGAGTATCAGAATTATTTGGTATTAAATTAGCAGAAAACTTTAGACAACCATTCTTCAGTCAAAGTATTGAAGAATTCTGGAGAAGATGGCATATAACTTTAGGACTATGGCTTAAAGAATATGTATTTTTTCCAGTATCATTATCTAAAACTAATATGAAGTTAAATAAAAAGATGAGAAATGCAAAATATAAGCATTTATCTAAATTTATATTAGTAGCATTTCCATTGTTCTTTGTATGGTTCTTTAATGGACTATGGCATGGACCAACTCTTAAATATGTATTATATGGATTATATTATTATTTATTGATGATGTTAGGTATATTATTTAAACCAGTATTAGAAAAGATAGTAAAGATACTTAGAATTAATACTGAAGTATTCAGTTGGAAATTATTTAGAATAATAAGAACTACTTTTATAGTATGTATAGGTATGTTGATATTTAGATCAGAAACTATTACTGATGCATTTAATACTTTAGCTAATATTAGAGTTATGGATTCGGTTAAATTCTTTGAATTAGGAATTAATATAAAAGAATTTGTTCCATTATTAGTAATGATCTTTGCTATGTTCTTTATTAGTTTAGCTAAAGAGTTAAAAATAGATGTAAGAGAAAAATTAGAAGAACAAAACCTAGTATTTAGATGGATTGTATACTGGGTAATAATATTCTCTGTAATTATATTTGGTGTATATGGTAGAGGATATGATGCAGCTAGTTTTATCTATGGAGGCTTCTAATGAAAAAGCGTATTTTTAATTTAATAAGTTTTTGTATGTTTATTATTATAACTATAAATTTCTTATATGTAGGAGGATTCTTTTTAGCTCCTAAAGGAACTGATTATGATAATCAAGGTGGTTCTTATACTGTTAATGGTTTATATAATTTAAAAGATAATCAAATAGATGTATTGTTCTTAGGTGATAGTAGTATGTCTAGATCAGTATCTCCGATGAGATTATATGAAGATACAGGTATTACTTCTTATAATTATAGTATTAATTCATCTAGAGTTTATATGGCTTATTATATGCTTAAGGATACATTATTAACTCAAAAACCTAAAGTTGTATTCTTTGATACAATTACTTTATTTTATGAATATAGAGAAAGAGAAGAAGAACAAAGACCTTCTTTTGATTATATGAGATGGAGTAAAGTAAAAATGGAAGCATTAAATGATGATTTATTCAGTGAAAACTTCTTTGATAAAGTATCATTTGTCTTACCTATATTTAGATATCATGATAGATGGCAACATTTAGGAGAAAAAGATATTAAGCCTTTATTCAGTTCTAAGAATTCTATTACTAGAGGTTATTATTTAAGTGGTTCATATAAGCCTAATAAGAGGGCTTCTACTTATATGAATAAGAATGATAAAGAAGTACACATGCTTAAAGAAACTGAAGAGTATTTATATAAACTAGTAGATCTTTGTAAAGAAAATGATATTGATTTAGTATTCTTAGGTATTCCTGATTCATTAGTATGGAATTATGCTTCATCTAAGAAAATGGAAGAAATTGCTGAAAAAACAGATACAGTATTCTTAGATTTAAATGATAGTGATAAATATGAATATGATTGGAATACTGATAGTGAAAATGGATTAACTCATTTTAATATATCTGGAGCTATTAAAACTACTAAATATGTAGAAGACTATATATTAGATAATTATGAGTTTAAAAGCCATAAAAAAGATCCTTATTACGATAATTGGAATAAAGATCTAAAAAAATATAAAAAGATGGAGACAAAAACTCTAAAAGAACTTAAATATAATATTGATAATAATATTCAATACGAAAAGAAAAAATCCTATAAAAAGAAATAGGATTTTTTTATTTATCTAATTTTCCATGATTAATAATTTTTCCATTAGTTAAAATATGAAAATATAAATTATTATTACCAGAATGAGCAAAATGAGATTTATCTAGTGTATATAGATAAGTTTTATTAAGTAGAGCATCATTAGTATTATTAGCTCTATATAATAGATTATTTACTGTTATTAAAGAATTTCTATTTAGATTTAATATTTCTATAGATTCTTTAGAATTATTAAATCCATGATTACTAGAAGAATAAATAACTATATCATTAATATCTTCTCCTAGTTTATTTTTAATTTTAGTAGATACCCAATATTCAGATGTCTTTTTAATTAATTTATTACTATCTGGAACTAATTCATTATTATCAATTATGTATTTTCCATTAGAATCTACTTTATATCCATAAGTAGTACCAGATCCATAAATATCTTTTTTAATAGTATTATTATAAGTACCAAAATATGGATATCCATTATTTTCTAATTCATTAGGTAAATATATATATTTATTTCCTAAACTAGTAGGAACAGCTACTAATAGAGCTATAGAGTTAGCATTTTCATTACAATTATTTTTTATATAACTAACTGCATAATATCTTTTTCTAGTAGTAATAACTGTATCAGTATAATGAATACTATCATCATTAGGATTATCTATGTATATATATTTATTATTAGTAGTCATAGCTAAATCTTTTTCATTAAAAGTAGATTTAAATTTAAGTATATGAATCTTATCATTACATTTACTATTATCAAAAATATCACTATTGTTATAAAAATATAATTTTGTAGTACCTAATTGTTTCATAGTACCATCTATAAAATTATTTACATAAATGATTTTATCTTTATATTTATCAATTATTTCTTCATAATAATTATTTTTTTGAAAAGATTGATTTACTTTTTTCATATATATTTTCTTTATATTTATATCTTTTTGAGATAATAAATAATCTGCACATTTAATATTATGTTCTTTAGAATTACTAAGTATTAAATATTCTATTTTTATTTTATCTCCAGTTATATTTCTTATCTTATCAAGAAGTGTAGTACAAGAACTACTTCCTGTATCTATAAGAGCATATTTATCATTATAAGATCTAATTAATATAGATTGATTAGAAATATTATTTTTATCTTGAATGTTTAAAAAATATACAGAACCATTTATATTACCTGTATATGACATTTTTGAAGGAAGTGGTTCAGTTCCTTCAATATAAGTTTCTTCTTCTTTAATTTCTTTTACATCATCATCATTATCTTCTTTAAAATTATTATTATCTTTCTTAGGCCAAAACAAAACAATTAATGAAACTAATATAATTAAAAGAAATAAACAATAGACCG
>CACYBN010000110.1 GCA_902772675.1 uncultured Erysipelotrichaceae bacterium | reverse complement strand
TTTCCATCTTTTTCTTTTACTTCATTCATAGTATCTAAAAAATATTTTTCTCTATATTCATCTGTTAAAATATTAAACTTTTCTTTATCAATACTAACTATATGCTCTTGAAGTTCTACTAGTAAATCTTTTATATCTTCATCATATTTAGATTCATATTCTATAATCATTCTATCACCAATAAAATTATAACACAAAAAGAGATATTTCTATCTCTTTCCTATTTTATATTCTCGATTAATCCATTCTATTAAAAGATAAACTATATAATTAATTTCATTACTAGTTAATTCTCTTCCTTTTGGAATATGATGCCATTTTTCCAAACAACCTCTACAACAACAACCACAAGCATGTTGAGCTATAAATACAGGATGTCCTTTCATAGGAGTTTGTTTTCCATCATTTTTAGGATTAGCATCTTTTATATTTTTATTTATAAAATCATAAGCATGATCTTTAATAGTATTCATTCCTTTTTCATCTATATAATCAATCATATATTTTCTTAAATGAAAACTACTTCTAAATTTAGATTTACTTAATTCATTTAACTTTTTATCTATTATTAGATATCTATTATCCATTATTTAGTATTAAATCCTTTTATTAGAGCTATTATAGGAAATATTTCTAATCTACCTAAAAGCATTCCTATACTTAAAAATATTTTAGATAAATTACTAAATTCAGAAAAACTAGATAAATCAAAACATAATCCTACATTACCAAATGTACAAAAAACAGCATTAATAGTTTGTTCAAAATTAAATCCATCTAAACCAACTACAAATAAAATAATAATTATTAATATTGCATATAATAACATAAAAGTTCTAGTACTAGTCATAACTTCTTCAGTTACTTTTTTACCTTCAAATCTAACTATTTCTACACTATTTGGATGAATACTTTTAATAATATCTCTTTTAATACTTTTAACTGTAATAATTAATCTAGATATTTTAAAGCCACCACAAGTAGATCCAGCACAAGCACTTATAATCATTAACATAAGTACTAGAATTCTACAACTAGTTGGATAAATATTTATATCACCAATTGAATATCCTGTACTTGTAAATAAACTACTTATATGAAATGCTCCTTCAAGAATTGCTTCACTCATTGAATTAAACATTGAATAAGTATTAATAACTATAAATAATACACTTAATATATAAATAGATATATATACTCTTAATTCT
Organism: uncultured Erysipelotrichaceae bacterium; assembly: GCA_902772675.1. GTDB lineage: Bacteria > Bacillota_I > Bacilli_A > RF39 > UBA660 > RUG11788. Next base: position 4,266 of record CACYBN010000110.1, on the reverse strand, counting down.
TCACTCTTTAATGCAGATTTAAAATCTTTTATTAATAATAAGAAATAAATATTAAAATTAACTCCAAATAAGAACATAAAAATAGTAACTACCCATTTACTAAAAGTACTATAAGTAGCTAGACTACTATTTAATAAACTAAATCCACCAGTACCAGCAGTACCAAAAGATATAAGAATACTATCAAATATAGGCATTTGACCAATTAATAATAATATAAATTCTAATAAAGTAAGACCTATATATATAGCATATAAATAAAATAAAGTCTTCTTAATACTAGGAACTAACTTAGATACTGAAGGACCTGGCATTTCTGCTTTTAATACATACATAGATTTATCATTTCTAGATAAAGGTGCTATTGCAATTACAAATGAAAGTATTCCCATTCCACCTATAAAATGCATAAAACTTCTCCAGAATAAAATACTTTTATCTAATACTTCTACATCTTTAAAAACAGTAGCTCCTGTTGTAGTAAAACCAGATACTGATTCAAAAAGAGCATCTACAAAAGATAATCCATTTACAGATAACACTAGAGGTAATGCTCCTACTAAACTAATCATTATCCATGATAAAGTAACTATCATAAATCCATCTTTGGAAAATAATATTTTATCTTTACAATGAATTCTATTTAAGAAATAACCAATTATAAAAGATATAATCGCAGGAAAAACAAATACTAATAAAGCTTCATTATATACTAAAGATACTAAAGCAGGTAAAAATAATAAAAATGAATACATCATCATTACTTTACCTAAATATTTAAATACTATCTTGTTCATGATCTACTCCATAATATCATTAATATCTTTTATATTAGATTTATTATTAACTACAATTACTAAAGTATCATGTTTTTTTATAACATCATTCCCTCCTGGAAATATAACATTTCTTCCTCTTAGAATTGTAGAAATAATTATATCATTCTTAATATTAAGATTCTTTATTTTAGTATTTAAGTATTCAAAATTATCTTTTATTTTAAATTCAATCATTTCAAAATCTTTAAATTTATAAATAGATTCACAACTACTAGAATCAGTATTACTCATTGCTCTTACATAAGATACTATTTGATTAGATGCTATTATATGTGGAGTAACTACAGTATCTATTTTAGCTAAATCTATAATATTAGATAAATTAATATGATTTATTTTAGTAATAATTTTAGGTACATTTATACTTTTAGCAAACATAGAATATACAAGATTCTCTTCATCTATACTATTTAAACATATAAAACAATCACAATCTTCTATTCCTTCTTCAAGTAATAAATTTTGATCAGAAACATCTCCATTTATTATTAAAGCTTTTGGAAGTACTTCAGTTAAATATTCACATCTTTCTGGAAGACTCTCTATCAATTTAACTTTTATTTTCATATCACATAATATTTTAGCTAAATATATAGCAGTATCACTTCCACCACTAATCATTACTTCTTTTATTGGTTTCTTAATAAGACCAGCATATTTAATAAAACTTAATAAACTACTAGGAGTACCTATTACATGAATTCTATCATCATTTTCTAATTTAGTAGCTCCCATAGGAATTAAAGTTTCTTTATTTCTTTCTATAGCACATACTATAACATTTCCATCTGTACTCTTATTTATTTCATTTATACTTTTTCTATTTAAATTACTATCTTTAGAAATTTTTAAAGATAACATTTGAACTCTTCCTTTAAAGAAAGTAGTAGTATCTAAAGCACTAGGAATACCAACAATTCGAGCTATATGAGATGCTGTTAAATATTCAGGATTAATCATCATAGATAAGCCTAAATCATCTTTTATTAAATCAATAGATTCTCTATATTCTTGATTACGAATTCTAGCTATAGTATGTTTAGCTCCTAATTTCTTAGCTAGTAAACAACACATAACATTTTCTTCATCTTTATCCATAACAGAAATTAATAAATCAGTATCTTTAATACCTGCCTCTATTAAATTATCTATATTTAAGCCACTACCCATTATATAGTTAAGATCTTCATTATTTATTACATCTTGTACTCTTTTAAAAGATAAATCTATTAAAGTAACATCATTCTTATCTTTAACTAAACTTTTAGCTAAATATTCACCTAACTTACCAATACCTACAATTATTATCTTCATAAATATCACCATTTATAATTATAGCATATTATCATTAAAACTATAATAATTATTATTACCTATTATTATATGGTCTATTACTGGTATATTTTGTATTTTTCCAATACTAATAAGAGCATCAGTTAGTCTTTTATCTTCTATAGATGGAGTTATATCACCGCTAGGATGATTATGTATACAAATAATACTAGATGCTGAATAATAATATGCATATTTAAATATTTCTCTAGGATGAACTATACTTTTATTAATAGTACCTATAAATAAAAGTTTCTTATCAATTACTATATTCTTATTATTTAGATAAATACAATAAAACATTTCTTGATTGGAATTATTAAATAAATCTTTATAATTATTATAAATATCTTTTGATGATTTTATTTTAATAATATTTCTTTTACTTTTATTATTCATTCTTTTAGAAAATTCAATTAAAGAAATAATTTCTATTGCTTTAGTTTTACCTATTCCTTTAATAGATAACAATTTATTAAAAGATAAATTAGATATGTCTCCAAGATTTAGAATTTCTCTAGATAGATCATAAACACTTTTATTTTTAGTTCCAGTTCTTATTATTATAGATAATAATTCAATATTAGAAAGTACTTCTACTCCTTCTCTTATAGCCCTCTCTCTAGGTCTTTCAGATATAGGTATATCTCTTATCAAAAAATCACCTCTACTTTATTATTACTAGAAAACATTTATTTTACTTATTTATATTTTTAAGTATAATATGTTTAGGTGATTTTTATGACTATTGGACTTATTTGTGAATATAATCCATTTCATAATGGACATATATATCATATTAATAAAATAAAAGAATTATTTCCTAATTCAACATTGATAGTAGTCATCTCTAATAATTTTACTGAGAGAGGTGAAATATCTATCTTATCAAAGAAAGAAAAAACAAGTATTGCTCTAAATCATGGTATTGATTTAGTAGTAGAATTACCTTTTGTTTATTCTTCTCAAAGTGCTGATACTTTTGCTTTAGGAAACATTAAAATTTTAGAAGAATTAAAAGTTGATTATTTAGTATTTGGAAGTGAATCTAATGATATAGATAAATTAACACTACTTGCTAAAACTCAACTTGAAGATAGTAATTATTCTAATCTTGTTAAAGAATATATGAATAAAGGAATTAATTATCCTACTGCTATGTCTAAAGCTTTAAAAGATATTACAAATATTGATATTTCTGAACCTAATGATATTTTAGGTCTTTCATATATAAAAGAAATAATAAGACAAAAGTCATCTATTAAACCAATATCAATAAAAAGAACTAATGATTATCATGAAAGTGGTTCTGAAATAAGAAAGAATTTACATAATGACAATATTAAAAAATATGTTCCTATTGATGTGTATAATATTTTAAAAAATAAACCGACATATAATTATTTTAATTATTTAAAATATAAAATATTAACTACAAGAGATTTATCAAAAATACAAACTGTTGATGAAGGAATAGAAAATAGAATTATCAAATATATTAATAACTCTAAAAATTTAGATGAATTTATAAATAATATTAAAACAAAAAGATATACTTATAATAAAATATCTAGAATGAATACTCATATTCTTACAGATTTTACTAAAGATGAAGCTAATGATAAAGATTTAAAATATATAAGAGTTCTTGGATTTAATACTAGTGGAAAGAATTATTTAAATAAAATAAAAAAAGATACTAATATTAAAATAATAACTAATATTAAAAAGTCTGATAAAGAATTATTAAAAACTGATATTAAAGTAGAACAAATATACAATTTAATAACTGATGGAGATATTAATTCTTATAAAGATCCAGTTATATTTTTAAAATAAAAGAAGAGATTTATTTAATCTCTTCTATTTTTAAGAAATTTGTTTGATTTGGTTCACTCTTAGAGTGTATTCCACCAGTAACTATAATTACGTCTCCTTCTTGTAGATCTAAAGCAGATTTAGATACTTTTTTAGATACTTTAATTAAATCATTAAAATCATCTATAAAGTCTACTACATAAGGAACTACACCAAATGATAGAGATAATCCTCTTGCTACTTTTTCTTTTGTACAAGTTGCAATTATTATTGGTTC
>CACYBN010000109.1 GCA_902772675.1 uncultured Erysipelotrichaceae bacterium | reverse complement strand
TATGTTTGTTTAAGAAGTGTTACTTTCTTTGGATTAAGTGCATTATTCTTAATATATATATTAGTTCCTTTATTGATGAAATTAGCTAAGAAAGTAAAAAATAAAAAGAGATTTATGATAGTATCTCTAGTTATATTGGGAATATTCTTAATAGATGAATTATATAATTTGATTTTTCCTAAATTTGGATTTCCAAAAGCAAGTACCTTCTATAAGAAATTAGGTTTTAAATATATATATTTTAATAGTTAATTGATTTATATATCTTTTTTAATTAAGGGAAATATTATTTCTCTTTTTTTTATTTAATGATATACTTATTTATAGTAAGGGTTGTGAGAGAAAATGTTAAACAAAAACAAAAGTTCTAATTGGGGAATTGGTCTTGGAATATTTCTATTTGTCATGTTCTTTTTGTTCATGGGTAGTTTTATTCAAAATGGAATAGAAAAAGTATTTAATAGTGGAAATACTCAAGTATTAAATGTTTTAGCATCATCTGACAATAAAATAGTAGAAGACGAATTAAAAGAGTATGCACTTAAAAACAATATTGATTTAAATATCAGTTATATGGGAGATATCGATATAGTTGATGAATTAAACTCTAATTCTAAAGGTTATGATGCAGTATGGATTTCTAATAGTATGTGGTTATATATGTTAGATAATATGTATTTAACTAGTAATTCTAAATCTATTAGTATTAGTCCAGTTGTATTTGGTATTAAAAAAAGTAAAGCTAAAGAATTAGGTCTTGTTGATAAGAATGTTACTAATAAAGAAATTGTTAATCTAATTAAAGATAAAAAGATTAAATATGTAATGAATTCAGTTACTCAAACTAATTCAGGAGCTACTGCTTTTATTGGATTCTTACAATCACTAGCAGGTAATCCAGAAGTATTAACTGAAGAAATGTTAAATAGACAAGATTTAATTAATAATCTTAAAGGAGTATTTTCTGGTGTAGAAAGAGTTAGTGGTAGTGAAAGTTATCTTGAAGAAATGTTCTTAAATACTAATGATTACGAAGCAGTTATAACATCAGAATCTAGTTTAATTAATATTAATAAAAAACTAGAAGCAGCAGATAAAGAACCTTTATATTTGATTTATCCTACTGATGGTGTAGCTATAAATGATTCTACTTTTGCTTTTATAAATCATGATAATAATGAAAAGAAGGAAGAAGCATTTTTAAATATTCAAGGATATTTATTAAGTAAAGATGGACAAAAGATGCTTCAAAAGAATGGTCTTAGAACATGGTATGGTGGAGTATCTACTTCAGCAGATAAAAATACATTTAATAAAGATTGGGGAATTGATACTTCTAAATATTTAAATGTTACTAGATTCCCATCTAAAAAAGTTATTTCTTCTGCGATTAATTTATATATAGATGAAATAAGAAAACCTACTCATGTAGTATTTTGTTTAGATTATTCTGGAAGTATGGATGGTAGAGGAAAAACTGATTTGGTTAATTCTATGGAATATATTTTAGATTATGAAAAAGCTAAAGAAGATAGATTACAATTTAGTAAGAGGGATAAAATTACAATAATTCCATTTGCATCAAATGTTTTGGATACATGGACAGGAACAGGAAGAGAGACAAATGAATTAATACAAAAAGTAAGAGATGAGTCTCCTTCAGGATCTACAGCATTATATGCTGCTATAGCAGAAGGAATAGATATCTTAGAAAAAGAAAGTGATACTTATACTAAAACTATTATTGCTATGACAGATGGATTAGTAAATGTAGGATATTATTCAGGTCTAGAAAGTTTTTATAAACAAAAAGAATCTCATATTCCTATTTATAGTATTACATTTGGTTCTGCAGATGAAACTCAACTAAAAGAAATAGCTAGTTTATCTAATGCAAAAGTATTTGATGGAACTACTGACTTATTGAAAGCCTTTAAAGAAGTTAGAAGTTACAATTAGGGGGAATAATATGAAGAATAGTGAAATTGTATCAGCTGTAGTAGGAGGAACATTCTTTGCTGTTCCATATCTAGCTTTATCTATTCCAGTATTACCATCTTTAGCTATAGGAGCAGCTGCTTTTGCAGCAGGGGAATTAGTTTTTAGAAAAGATGAAGTTAAAACTTTAAAAGAAACTAATATATCTCTATATAATATTTTACAAAAAGCTAAAAAACAAAATAAACATATATTAGTTATGATTCCTCAAATAGAAGATGAAAAAGTAAGAGTAACTTTAAATGAAATAAATGATACTGTAGATAAAATAATTAAAACAATAGAGAAAGAACCTGATAAAGAAAAGAAGTTAAAAAATTTCTTTGATTATTATCTACCTGTAACAGTTAAATTAGTAGATAGATATGATGAAATAGAAAATCAACATATGACTAGTTCAGAGATAAAGAAATTTAACGATTCTACTAAAAAGACTTTAGAAGAGATAGATACTGTATTTAAGAAATTTTTAAATATCTTATATGAATCTGATGTTTTAGATACTAAAGTAGAAATTAAAGTATTAAATTCTATGTTAAAATCTGATGGTTTATCTAAGAATGAATTGAAAGTAGAGGGAAATAAAGATGAATAAAAAGCAAATTATTGGTATTTCTATATTTGTTGCACTAATAGTAATAATAATTATTATTAAAGTTGTCAGTAATAATGTAACTACAAATAATGAAAAAGGTAATAAGAAGAATAAAGATATTAAAACTATATATGTAGCTACTGGTGGTGGAAAAGAAGATTTTATTAATGATGAAGATATTAAAAAGATTTTAGAAGACAAATATGGACTAGTTGTAGAATATGATACATGGAGTAATGGTAAGACAATAACTCAACCATTAATTAGAGAATCTGTTGGAAAAGGTAATCAAACTATTATTAATAGACTTTCTAATGGAGATAAAACTATAACTATTAATACTGAAGGAGTATCTAAATATGATGCATTATTTACTTCAGATCAAAGATTCTATGATTATTATAAATTATCTCCAAATAAAGATAATGAAGAAAGTGATAGATATACTGTTGTAGATGGTGGTTTAACTCTTAATACTCCAATTGTTATATATTCATGGAAAGAAGTAGCAGATAAATTAATTGAACAAAAAATAGTTACTAAAGATGATAAAGGAGTATACTATATTACTGATATGGATAAGTTAATTAATTATATTCTTGATGGTAAAAAATGGAGTGATATAGGTCTTAAAGATTTATATGGAACTATTAATATAGCATCAACTGATCCAGTCACTTCATCTCCAGGAGCAACTTATTATGGACTATTATTAGCTATTTTAGGAAATGGTTCAATTAGTGAAAATACATTAAATCAAAATTTAGCTAAGTTAAAGAAATTCTATCAAAAATCTGGATATATGAATAATACACCAGCAGATTTATTTGAAAGATATTTAAAAACAGGTATGGGTGGAGAACCTATGATCGTAGACTATGAAAAGAGTTTAATAGATTTTGCTAATTCAAATCCAACTGGATTTAAACAAGTAAAAGATCAAATAGTAGTTTTATATCCAAAACCTACTATTTGGAATAGTCACTGTTTTGCAGCATTTACTGAAAATGGAAAAGAATTATATAAAGCATTACAAGATCCTGAAATTCAACAAATAGCATGGAAAAAATATGGATTTAGAACTGGTATAACTGGAGGTAATTATGATGTATCTTCAGTAGGTATTGCAATTCCTTCTACTATAAAAAGTACTGTATCAAGTTTAAAAATGGATACTTATAATAAATTAATTGAATATTTAAAGGAGAGTTAATATGGCTGAATTAGAATTAAAAGTTGAAAAGAAAGAATTAGAAAAGGTTGATGAGCTAGCTCAAAGTGAAACTAAAATAACTGAAGAAAAAATAGAAAAGTCATTAAATTATGATGCTTTAACTCCAGCAGAAAAGAAAGCAGTAGATGAATTTAATAAAAAAATTGATGTAAGTGATTCTACTCAAGTATTACAATATGGTAATGCTGCTCAAAGTAAGATTTCTGATTTTTCAGATTCTATTCTTAAAGATGTTAAGACTAAAAGTACTGGAGATACTGGAGATTTACTAGCAGATTTAGTAGGTCAAATTAAAAGTTTTGACAATAGTATTGGTGGAGAACATAAAGGTTTATTTGGTAAGTTATTCTATAATGCTAAAAAAGAATTTGATACTTTATTAGCTAAATATAGTAAGATAGAAACTAATATTGATGTAATTGAAAAAGACTTAGATAAGAATAAAATTCAATTATTAAAAGATATTTCTACTTTTGATGAAATGTATCAAAAGAATCTAGAATTCTTCCAAGAAATATCTCTATATATTATTGCTGGAGATAGAAAGATTGAAGAATTAAAAAATGAAGTATTACCTGAACTTAAGAAAAAAGCTGAAGAGACTAAAGATCAATTAGATATTCAAGCAGTTCAAGATATGGAAGCTCAAATAAATAGATTTGAAAAGAAATTATATGATTTAAAAACTACAAGAATTATTTCTATTCAAATGGCTCCTCAAATTAGATTGCTTCAAAATAATGATGCAGAATTAGTAGAAAAGATTCAAAGTTCAATAAATAATACTATTCCATTATGGAAAAACCAAATGGTACTTGCCTTAGGTATTACTAATGCTAAAAAATCTTTAAAAGAACAACAAGCTGTTTCTAAATTAACTAATGAAATGCTTCAAAAGAATAGTGAAACTTTAAAACAAGGTTCTCTTGATATAGCTAAAGAAAGTGAAAGAGCAATTGTAGATGTAGAAACTCTTAAGAAAACTAATAAAGATATTATTGATACTTTAGATGGTGTAATTAAGATTCATGAAGAAGGAAGAATTAAGAGAGCTCAAGCTGAAGAAGAGTTACAATCTATTGAACAAGAATTAAAAGATAAAGTTTTAGAGATAAATGTTAAAGAATAAAGCATTTTATGCTTTATTTTTTATAGGAGGTTATTATGAAAGAAAAAGAAATATTCACTGAAGTATATAATGATTTTTTTAATAGACCATTAGTAAGTGAAGATGATATAGAAGTTACCCCTGAAGAAGAAGTTGATTATTTATCTCATATAGATAAGTTATTTATAAAAGATGAATCAAAAGACTTATTAAAGAAAATTATTTCTTATATGGATAAATATAATAAAAAAGAAGAAACTAATTATATAAGTTTTAATATTAGTATAGATACTAGAGATGAAGAAACTTTAAATGAAATAACTAATATACTTAAATACTATTCTAATAAATATGAATATGTAGATAAAAATAGTGTAGTAGATTTATCTTTATATAAGTTAGATACTCCTGATCTAATAGATAGTTTTTATAATGATAATAGTATTATTGTATTAAGTGATTTAAATTCTTTAGAAATGCAAGATGTCCAATATAAAAAGAAATTCTTTTATTTATTAAAAGAAGATTTAGAAAAAAGAAAGATAACTATTATTAGTGATAGCAAAGATAGTATAAAAGTATTTTTACAAAATGAAGATAGATTAGATAAAGATTATTTCTGTTTTAATATTGAAAGTATTAATCCTAGTGTAAATGATGTATATAATGAAATAATTGAAAAGATTAGTTCAATGAACTTAGGAGATGAATTTAATATTAAAGTATTAGATTATATAACTGAAGATTATCCTAAGAGTGAAGTAGATTATTCTACATATGTTAATAATTTATATAAATATATATCTTTTAATAAGATGGTTCCTGAAATAGAAAAGATTAAATC
>CACYBN010000108.1 GCA_902772675.1 uncultured Erysipelotrichaceae bacterium | reverse complement strand
GGAGTTAATTTTAATAGCGATGTAGAACTAACTAATTATGTTAATTCTGTATTAAAGGAAACAAGTTTAATAAAGGATGAAATAAGAAGGGAAATAATCCTTAAAAAACTTGCAAATGAAACAAATATAAGTTATAATACACTGGAAAAACGTTTAAGTGAATATTTGGAATTTGAAAAGGTAACTGAAGAGAAAAAAGAGAATTTAGATCATAAGCAAGAAAGTGACAATAGTAAAAAAAGATTAACTAAATATGATTTAGCTGCATATAATTTGATATATGCAATGGTAAATGATGCAGAGGTTATAAAATTGTTTGAGAACAATAATGTCCATCTTATGACTAAAGAATTGAGATCTCTTGCTAGTGAGATTTGTTATTATTATCGTAAATATGGTAGTATTAATATGGCAGATTTTTATACTTACTTAAATGATAAAGAGGAGTTATTAATAATCTATAAGTTCATTACAGGAATTGATAGAGTTAATGATAGTATCAGCATAAAAGCTGTAAAAGATTATATTGGAGTCATAGAGGAATATAATGTGAGGCAGGAAATTAAACGCCTAGAGGATAATATAAAGAAGGAACTTGATCCAATAGAGAAAGCTAAACTTGCTGAGAAGATTAGGTTGTTAAGAATAGGGGAAAGATAGAATGGTCGAAGAAATAAAGACAATTGAAGCTAGAAAAGAAGCTTTGATTAAAAAAGGTAAAGAAGCAGGATATATAACATATGAAGAATTAGCTAATGAATTAAAAGGATTAGAAGTTGATAGTGATACTCTAGATGATTTATATAATGCATTAGTAGATAATAATATTGAAGTAGTATCAGAATCAGCTGATGATGATGATACTACAGATGATCCTAACGATTTAGTTGTTGAAGATTTAACAATGTCTAAAGATGTTAAGATTAATGACCCTGTAAGAATGTACTTAAAGGAAATAGGTAGAATTAACCTATTAACAACTGATGAAGAATTTGAATATGCACAACTTGCTGTTCAAGGTGATGAAAATGCTAAAAAGATACTTGCTGAATCTAACTTGCGTTTAGTAGTAAGTATTGCTAAGAGATATGTTGGTAGAGGAATGCTTTTCTTAGATTTAATTCAAGAAGGAAATATTGGATTAATGAAAGCTGTTGATAAGTTTGATCCAACAAAAGGATATAAATTTTCAACATATGCTACATGGTGGGTAAGACAAGCTATTACTCGTGCTATCGCAGACCAAGCTAGAACTATTCGTGTTCCAGTACATATGGTTGAAACTATTAATAAATTAGCTCGTATTCAAAGACAATTAACACAAGAGTTAAATAGAGAACCAACTGAAGAAGAACTTGCTAAGAAATTAGGTATAACTGTAGAAAAAGTACGTGAAGTATATAAGATATCTCAAGATCCAGTATCTTTAGATACTCCAATCGGAGAAGAGGATGATTCTCATTTAGGTGATTTCATTAAAGATGAAAGAACTATGTCTCCTGAAGAATATGCAACAGTAGAAATGTTAAAAGAAGAATTATCTAATGTATTGTCTACTTTAACTGATCGTGAAGAAAAAGTCTTAAGACTTAGATTTGGATTAGATGACGGACAATGTCGTACTCTAGAAGAAGTTGGTCAAATATTTGGTGTTACTCGTGAACGTATTCGTCAAATAGAAGCAAAAGCTTTAAGAAAATTAAGACATCCATCACGTTCTAAAAAATTAAAAGATTTCTTAATAGATTAATGAAAATAAGTAAAAGATTAGAAAATGTCGCAACCTTAATTGATAATGATTCTAGTATTATTGATGTAGGTTGCGATCATGCTTTATTGGACATATATTTAGCTTTAAATAAAAATATAAAAAAGATAATTGCATCTGATAATAAAAAAGGACCTTTATTAAAAGCTAAAGAAAATATTAGTTTTTATAATTTAGAAAATGTTATAAAAACTAAATTAGGTGATGGATTAGATACAATTGAATATGATATAGATACAATAGTAATTACTGGTATGGGTGGAAATAATATTATTAATATTTTAGAAAAAGGTAATTTATCTAATATTAATAGTTTGATTTTATCTCCTCAAAGTGAAATACCAGAAGTAAGAAAATATCTAATGAATAAAAACTATATTATTGAAAAAGAATTAATTGTTAAAGATAAAAAGAAATATTATTTTATAATTAAATTTATAAAAGGAAATATTTCTTATAATGAAAAAGAATTATTATTTGGACCTTATTTATTGAAAAATAGAAATGATATTTTTTATGAATATCTTAATGAAGAGATAGTTAAAATGAATAGTGTATTAAGAAAAGTTCCAGATAATAAAGATATAATTAAATATATAGAAATGATAGATGAAATAAAAAAGTACTAGTTTTGCTAGTACTTTTTATTATTCAAAATCTTTATTTTTAATTTCTAAATTCCAATTGATTTGATAATCAGGTATTAATTTTGTTTTAATTGGATACATTCTAACCATATTAATTACTGCATTGAATTGTGGAATTACTTTTAATTCTTCAACAGATATAAGTGGTTGATTATTGTTCATACCACATAGTCTAGATATTTCTTCAAGAGTATATATATCATTACTATATAGATATATTATATTACCAAAGCATAATTCAATTAATCTTGTATTGTTTTCTCCATAAGTATTTAATAGATATTATTAAT
>CACYBN010000107.1 GCA_902772675.1 uncultured Erysipelotrichaceae bacterium | reverse complement strand
TTTCTTAATGCTGTAGTTAAAGCTATGTTTATAAATATATTGTTTTCCATACTATCACCTATTAATAATAATATAACATAAATAATGTTATTTTGATAGTATTGGAGAAGAATTTTCGATAGATGTACCTAAATAATTAGGTAGTGTTCCCATTACTACTTTAGAGGATAATAATACATTATAATCTTTAGATATTTTATCTTTATAATAAGGTATTACTATATCATCATTAATAGTAATATTTATATATATTTCAAGTAATACATTATTTAAACCATATGATGTTACTTTAGTATTTATATTGGTTAATAGAGATGATAAGAATTTAATTTTAACTGGTACTTTAGGTCCTAGATTATTTAAAAATATATTATTAGATGATAATAAGACAGGATAATATATTACTAAATCATCTTTTATATCAAAATCATAATCTAAGATATCTTTATAGGTTGTTTGAGATACTATTTGATATAATTCATCAGTTACTACTTTTAATAGTTTATATGTTAATTTAGTATCATATTCAATAGATATTATTTCATCTTTATTGTTTTTATTTAACTTAATAATATTATTTAAATCACTTTTAGATAAGATATCATTAGATATAAAATTCATTATTAAATAGTTATTATATACTTCGATAGTATTTTTAGAGATATCTATTAATTTATAGGATAGATTATTTTTATAATAATTTAATATAGCAATAGTATTAACTATTATTAACATAATAATTATAGTAGTAATATTTAATTTATATTTCTTGTGTTTAAATCTTTTCATTACTTAATATTATGTTTATAAAAACAAAAAAATGGCTATTGCCATTCTTTTCTCTGAGATGTCTTAACCATCGTGTATTATGAATCTTGTTGTAATGATATCAAGTAAAATCTTGTTGTATTTTCTTGATGCCTAAAGAATAATAACATATATAAAAATATTTGTAAAGTGTTTTTTTATATTTTTTTTAACAATAAAAAAGAGGATTAAAATAATCCCCAGTCTAATATTTGATTTAATAAGAATACTACTCCACATATAAATGCCATGATAACTACTACTATAAGTATTTTAACTACTACTTTAGTTGCTGTGATATCTTCTTTTAAATCACTAAAGTCATCAAAGTCATTTTTAGTTATCATTGAAGATGTAGTATAGAATGAATCAGTTTTAGATATATCTTTTTTATTTGATTCTTCCATTATACCTTTTAAGTTCTTAGTTAAATTATCTATTTTAGCAGTATCTGAATTTAATTCTTTTTCTAGTTCATCATGTACTTTTTCAATTTGATTAGTATCTAATTCTTGAGCTTTTTTCATTATTTCTTGAGTTAGTTCTTGTACACCATCAACTTTAGTTTCATCATTATTTCCTTTTAATTCTGATAATAAATCTAGTGGATCCATACTTTTAGTTTGATTTATTTCTTCAGTTAGGTTAATAGTATCTATTAAAGATTTAAGTTTATTACCCTCTTCTTTAGAAACTGATATACTTACTTCTTCATCGTGTTTTTGATTTTCTATATTTAATCCATTTAAGATATCTAATTGAGTATTTCTTAATTTTTTAAGTCTATCTTCTTCGTAATCACTTTTTCGTTCTTCTTTAGCTTTAGAAAGTATTGCATTTATATCATATTCTCTAGTTTCATTTAAACTTATTTGAGATACTTCAGACATTCCATCTAGTGATGCTAAAGACTTATTTTTTATTTCTTCTTTATATTGTTTATCTAGCATATCTTTTAATTTATCAATATCTATAGTTTTAGGATTGTTTTCTAAAACAACACTACTAGAGTTTAAATCATATGGTTTGTTTAGTTCATCGCCTATTTCACTATATAATCTTTGATTTTTTTTAGTTCTAGATAATACTTCATTATCGTTTGTACTATATTTATTAACACGTGATTCCATAATCTATACTCCTCTTATAAATAATATCATATTTATTTACATTTTGGTATTGTTTTTGTTTGAAAATAGTTATACTTTACGATATACTAATTATTAGGAGAGGATTATATATGAAGAAATTACAAGTTAACAGTGTTAAGTGCATCGGTTGTGGTGCATGCGTTGGTTTAGATCCAGAACATTTTGATTTTAATGATGCTGGTTTATCTGAAGCTATATCTCAAGAAAATTTAGATAGTGCTGATTTAGAACAAGCTAAAGAAGGTTGTCCTACTGCTGCTATTGAAATCGTTGAAGATGGTGACACACAAGAAAACGTTGAAGAAACTGTAGAAGAAGCTGCTTAATAGCAGTTTTTTTAATGTCAAAACATTGACAATATTTAAATTCATGGTATAATTTATATTGCAACTTAATTTGGCATTGTTGCAAGGAAATTAGATGTGTTTATCTCTAAACTTAGATTACGAGTATCT
>CACYBN010000106.1 GCA_902772675.1 uncultured Erysipelotrichaceae bacterium | reverse complement strand
ATTAAAAACATAGCATATATCTTAAGTAAATCTATTCCATGATTTCTCATATTATCACCATCTTCATTATATCATAAAGAAAAAGAAAGGTTTCCCTTTCTATAAAGTTTTTAACCAAATAGATACATATTTAGAAATAATATCATAACCTGCAGGTGTTAGATGAACATCATTCTTATAATAGAAATATCCACCTGTATTTACTTTTAAAATATCAGAATAACTTCTTGTTTTACCTGATTCATAAACTACTCCATCATATAAATCTAGATATGGTATTTCCCACTTCTTACATATCTTTCTAACTAATTCAACTTGATCTTCTCTATCTCTAGCATAAGTCCAATTACTATTAGGAGTTTGATATGTAATAATAAATCCAATCGTACTATTAGGATTATATTTTTTTGTATAATAGAATAATGTTTCTAAAGAACCTGCAAAAGTTCTCTCACTGAAATCTTCTACTTCAAAAGAACTAGATATTTCTCCTAATTCAACGTTATCTCTAGCATCATTAATTCCACCCTGTAAAATAATATAATCATAATCATTATTTTTTTCTTTTTGTATTTGCTCAATTATTTGATTATTAGAATTAGTTATTTTAGCACCACTTCTAGCAAAATTATACCAATCCATATAATTAGCTAATCCAACTCTTCCAGCATATCCTCGAAATCCATCTTTTATAGCAGCAGTAATACTATCTCCAAAGAAAGCTATCTTTTTACCTTCAAGTTTAAATTCTTGATCATAATATACTTTTTGATCAATTGATAAACTTAATCCATTATTAGAAACAGCCTTACAACCAATATTACCTGTAGCAATAGTTTTATCAGTTAAAGAACATTTAAAACTACTTATTCCAACTGAAGATGATACATCATAAAAATCTTCTAATCTAAACTTTTTACTCTTATCAAGAATAACTGTTTCATATTTTTTCTCAATAACAGGTAATGAATTATCTACATGATAATATTTAGGATTACAATAAACATCTTCATCATTTTCATTTTCTACTTTAATACATATATGTTGTTCCATTTCATATTCTGGATAATCAATTTTAACAGTAATTATTTTATCACTCTTATTAATACTATAATCTAAGTAGTCATCACATGTTGAATTTGTTGTAAAACAATATTTTACTGATTTAACACTATTATTATAGTTAATGATAATCATCTTTTCACTTACTTTAGTATAATATGGTTTTTTACCACTTTTAATAGTATAAGTAAAACTAAAAGATGAATTAACTAAACAAAGCATAAATATAATTAAAGATAATATAAATATTATGACTTGTATTATTTTTTTAATCATAAAATCACCTAAGTAAGCATTATTATAAAACTTAAAATTTAATATTTCAACAATTACTAAAAAATATCTTTTATCTTCTTTAAAATCAAATATAAATTAGAAACTCTACTAAAAGAAATGCTATCATGTTTAGGTTCAAAGAATTTATCTTTATCATAAATTATCTTTTTATTACCTCTACCTGAATATCTAAAATATAACTCTTCTTCAAAATCATTATATTTAAAATAGAATTTAATTTTGGAATTATCTTTTATTTCATTTTTATTAACTTTAAAATTATACATTACTTCTTCTCTAAAAGGTTTTTTAAAGAAATAAAGAACTCTATTAGATGGAATACTATCTATAGGTATTGCTCTATTATCTAATTTTGCTATAATACTTCCACCTAAATCTATTAATTCTTTTGAATCATATGCTATATCAAACTCTAAATAATTTCTTTCATTATTTATTCTTGTTATAACTATCTTAGAATCAGTTGGTGAAGAAATAATATCTTTATCTACTAAAATCATTCCATGATCATTAAGTTTTAAATCTTTATAATCATATTTAATACTAAATAATACTTTATTAAAACTATCATTTACTTTAGATCTATATGATCTAATTAATTTATCATCTATATTATTTAAAATATTTCTAGTATTATCAATAAATTCCTCTATCTCAGAATTATTTAATACTCCTTTATCATTATAATTAGAAGCTAATCTAAGTAATATTAAATATATACATGTATAATCTACAAATACAAGATCTGTTTCTTGTAATACATTTAAGAATGAGAAAAATTTTTCATTATAATAATCCTTCTTCAAACTCAATGAATTATTATAATCAGATATATCTTCATATTCATGATAAAAAGCTCCTTTTAAATAATAAAAACTTCCATTATCAATAATAGTATTAACAATATATTCTATAACTGAATGTTCTTCAAAATCAGGATCAAATCTATTATTTTTAAAAGTTTTATATTTAAAGAAATAAGATCCAATATTAAATATTAGTTTTATATCTAAATCATCTACTTTATATAATTTACTTTCTGTTAATGGAGTTTTTTTAGTATTTAAAATAGAATCTAAAGCTATAATATTATAATTATATATAGTATTACTTAAATACATAAGATCTTTCTTATTAATAAAACCTGATGCATAAGAAAAATTAACATATCTTCCTTCGATAAATTCAAAACTCTTATTATAAGCATCAGCAACATTAGATAAAGAATCCTCTATATACTTACAATTATATAAGTACTCTAATTGATCTTTATATTTACCAGGACCAATAAATATATATTGACTAGTTTTTAATGATTTTAAATATGACATTTTCTTTTCTAATTTAGTTATATCATCAATAATAATTACAAAAGTAAAATCCATAAATAATCACCTCTTCAATTTAATTATAACATACAAAAAAGAAGTATACACTTCTTTATATTATTGAACTTTTATTATAGATAAAAGATTTTCTTTTTCATGTACTAGAGTTATTTTAGCACTTGTTTGATAAGAAGATGACTTCTTATAACTCCATTTAATATTTACAACATATGCGCTTGGATCAAGTATATTGATATTACCTTTACTATATTTATAAGCTGTCTTAGTTACAGTCGCAGATACTATTTCAGATACTTCAGGTAAATCTTGATTTCTATCTCCATAAACATTACTTTTAACATATTTATAAATAGTATCAACAGCATTTAATTTAAAGTTTTCTTTAATACTAGAATATATGAAATCTAATCCTCCAACATCTTGATTAGTTAATTTTGCATCTAAAGAATAGAAATCGGCAACAAAAAGTTCAGCTATTAATTTAGCATATTCCTCTTCATTAACTTCTTTTTCTTTTAGGCAATCTTTTAACTCATAATATAATTTCTTATACAAATCTGTACTATTATCATATAAATAATAATCAAAATTCTCTATTGTTTCTACTTTTTCAGACTTCTTTTTTACTGGTTTATCATCCTTTTTAAATACTGTTTTCTTAAGAACAATAACTATTACTAAAACAATTAATATAAATATAAGTAATCCTAATATTTTACCTAAAATTGATACTTTCTTTTTACTATCTCTACTCATTAATTACTTGCTCCTTCTACTATTTCTGACTCATCTATTTTTTCTTTATTTTCTTCAACGGTTTTTAACAAATTATAAACTATAACATTATTAGAAACACTTAATAACTGTTCTGCATAAGTACATCTAGAACTTATATAATCATCAGGTAAAGTAGTAGCCTCTATCATATAAGTCTCACTCTTTTGAGAATTATAATAAACTTTATTAGTTAACCAGTTACCTGTAGGGAATATAACAATATTATCATTCTCTTTTAAACTCATCATATCATGTCCTAGATTATATTTGTTATATACACCTAACATATTACCTAAAGTAGGATAAACATCATACATACCCATTACTGTATTTATTTCTCTATCCATGGATGCTTTTTTAATCTTCTTATCTTTTGTCCATATAATAAATGGAGTTGATCTATTTAATTCATATTCATAACTATCAAATACTACATAATCTTTATCATCCTTATCACGAAGTGAATTAGTTTTATAATCATAGTTATAGAATCTTACATAGTCAGATTTAGGAAGTCTTGCATCATGATCTCCATATAAAACAATTACTGTATCATCTAAAATACCTTCAGCCTCAAGTCCATCTAAGAATTCACCTAAAGCTTCATCTGCATAATGAACTGATTTTAAATATCTACCTAATTTAGTACCTTCCATATAATCATATTCATTAGTAACCATATTACCATTTTGATCTTTTTCATTAACTTTTAATGTTACATCATATCCATCTTCAACATAGAATGGAGTATGATTAGTAAGCATAATTAAAGTTGCATATAACTTATCATGTTTACTTCTTAAATCTTTTAATTTTTCTATAGATTGTTTAAAGAAGGATTTATCAGATAAACCTAAACCTATTACTTCATCTATATCGTAATCAGCTTTACCAATAACTTCATTGTATCCTAAAGTTTTATGCATAACTGCTCTATTCCAATATGAAGCAACATTACCATGCATAGAAACATTATAATAACCTTTTTCTTTCAATTGTTTTGGTAAAGATATATATGTCCTGTCAAAATAACTAACAAAAGCAGTACCATTATTAGATGGCATTAATCCTGTATTAAAAGTAAATTCACTATCTGAACTAGTACCTACACTAACTTGTGTATAGAAATTACTAAAATATAAACCTGAATTAGCTAATTTAGTTAAATTTGGAGCTACTTCTACTCCGTTAATCTTTAGACCAATTACAAATCTTTGAATACTTTCAGCATGAATAACAATAACATTTTTATTTTCTAAAACATTAGAGTAATTATTCTTTTCACCTTCATCTGGTTTATTTTTGAAATAATCATTAAATTTTCTTAAAGCTTCATCGTATCCAAATAAAGCTGATATTTTTGGTTCTACACTTTTAATAATATCATTAGCTTGATATACATATATACCATATTTAACTACTATATATTCTCTATTCCATTGTTTAGAAATTCTAGATAGATCTGTACTTGATAAAGTAGATGCAAATATAGCACCTATTACTAATGATAAAATAATAGTACTTAAACATTTTCTTTTTTCTTTATTATTAGTTTCAACACTATTAAAATATTTTCTTCTAGATAAATTAAAAAATATAAATAATAAACAAACAGGTATTAATATATAACAAAAATCTTTTAACTCTAATATATCAACAATAGCATCACTAACATCTTCTCCATATTTAGCAGTAGATAATAATGATACAGAAACATATGATGAATAAAATGTATAATATACAGAATTAATTACACATATTAAAGTAAATACTATAGTTAAAAAATACCAATATATTACTCTTAATTTATGTCTCATTAAATATCCAAGAGATCCTAAAAAAGTAACTAGAGCAATATCTGCTAGTAAAGGTTGTATTTCAGTTATATTAGAAGCAACACCAGTAGTAAGATATCTAACTAAAATACCATTTATAACATTAAAAATAACATACAAACAAAAAAATATATTTGTAGTAATATATAACTTAATATCTCTAAAGATATCTATTAGTAATCCACCGGGATTATGTATCAATTGATTAAAGAAACTTTTTACTTTATGTTTTAAAGTATTCTTCTTACTCCTAATCTTCTTCATACTAATACCTCACTCCAATATCAATATAATTTTATATCAAATATAAAAAAAAAGGAATAGTTAACTCCTTTTTTCCTCATATTTACATACATTTAAAGCCATTCCCATCACAAAGAAATATGATAAGAAATATATCCACCACATAAGAACTATAACACTAGAAATACTACCATAAATATTATTAAAGCTATTAGATAAAGCTATATATAAAGAATATAACTTAGTAAATAACACCCATGAAAAAGATGTAAATAACGCACCATAATTAACCTTCTTACTTGGAATTTTAGCATCAGGTGCCATTATAAATATCAATTTAATACCTATAAAGATAAATATCCATGACAATGGTACATTTAACAATCCATACATAGTTCTTACATACTCTGATAAAACATCACTATTAATAGCAATACTTATAGTTTTAATAATTGAATGTCCAAGCATTGGAACTATTGCTACAAATAAGAATATTACTATTAATACTAAAAGCATAGCTATAGATTTTAATCTATCATATAGATAACCTCTATTTTTTATTTTATATATTTGATTAGATACACATATTATAGAATATGTACCATTACTAGCAAGTATCAAAGCTGATACATAAAATATTAGATTAAAACCTTCTACTTTACTATTACTCATCAAACTGATTAAAAGAACAATACCATCAGGAAAATCAGCATTTTTTAACAATCTAAGGAAAGAATCAGAAATATTAAAATTAGCACATATTGACAAAGTCAAAGCTATTAATGGTATTAATATTAAGACAAAGAAGAAAGCCAGTTGTCCTGGCAATACTTTCATTTCTGGAGACTTAATATTTTTCTTTAATCTATTTATTAAAGCTTTAAATCTCTTTTTCATAATTATTTGTAATCCTCTTTATTAGTTCTCATTTCTAAAGTTGCTTCGTTAATAGCATCATCAATAGTTTTCATACCATCTTTAATAATACTATATCCAATCGCAGCCCCAAATCCATATGGTAATTCTTTTAATTCCTTAGTTAATTTCTTAGTATATATTTCAATTTGTTTTTCGCTATAACCAACTAGATATATTAAGAATTCATTACCATCAGTTCTAATTAACTCACTATTTTCAAGTTGAGTATTTAATAATGTTGATGCAGCTTGAACAATAAGATTATCTCCAGCTTCATGACCATAATTATCATTAACATATTTAACATTGTTAAGATCTACTACTACAACTGATTGAGGATATTTTTCTGATTTATTCCAATTTTCAATATTAAAGTTCAAATAACTTCTATTCTTTAATGAAGTTAAATTATCTATATATTTTCTTCTCTCTTCTTTTTTAACTTTCTTAACTACTTTCTTTCTCTTAAGAAGTGTAATTAAAGTAATTAATATAATTACAGGTATTAATATAATTACTAAAATAATAATATATAATTGTTCAAAACTTTCAGCTTCTATATCATTCTTATTATTTATTTCATTAATACCAATATTACGATATCTATAATAAGAGTTAGATGCTATTAAATAGTTAAATATATCACTAAAAATAGTTTCTCCATCTTTAACCATAAATGCATAATCTTTAGTAATATAATCTGAATATAAAGCTTCATAGTCTTTAAACTTACTATTTCTATAATAAGTATATACTTCAGAATCTACTACAATAATATTATCTTTTCCTTTAGAAAGTAATTCATTAATATCTTTATACTCATTGATATTAGCTTTAGAATTATCTTTAAAATAATTAAATAAAGCTGTATTACCAATCATACTTATCTTTTTACCTTTTAATGATTCAAATGAAGTAACTACATTAGAATCAGATATTCTAGAAATAACTGTATATTTTTCCACAAAAGGTGATGATAACTCATTGTAATTTTCATTTGCAACATCATAATAGTTGAAATAAATATCTACTTCTTTGTTTTCAACAGCTTTTAATAAATCTTCAACTGAATCATATTTAATAAATTCAAAATCTATACCAGTTAATCTATTAACTCTAGAAATATATTCTCCACAGATTCCTACTAAAGACTTTTTCTTTTTTACTTCATATGGATAATTTTCAACATATCCATATTTATATGTCTTAGCTTGTAATTTAGCAGTTGTAGAATCACTAATTTCTTTAGTAGTTATATAGTAATTAAATAAAGCATCATTATATACTTCAACAAATGAATTTCTCTTCCATGAATTGAAATATTTCTCAGTAATATCATTTAATCTAGAATCTTTATCAGATAGAGTTAATACTATCTTTTTACTCATTTCTGAAACAGTATAAATTATATGATAATCATCTCCTGGGAATGTTTTATTAATATACATTAAATTAGGAATAATAATCATATCTACTTGTTTAGTATTTAAAGCTTGAAATAAACTATTAGAATCATCATATTTCTTATATGTAATATTTTCTACATTACTAAAATAATAACTTGCTTCCCCTATATCAGAAGATAAAACTCCTAACTTAGTATTTTTTAAATCAATAATAGAATCTATCTTCTTATTTTCAAGTCCAACTAAAACATAAACATCTTCATTAACTAAAAGATCTTTATC
Organism: uncultured Erysipelotrichaceae bacterium; assembly: GCA_902772675.1. Classification (GTDB taxonomy): domain Bacteria; phylum Bacillota_I; class Bacilli_A; order RF39; family UBA660; genus RUG11788. The sequence goes on along the minus strand of CACYBN010000106.1, from coordinate 24,668 downwards.
TGTTAATTCTTCATCATTATTAAGAACTCTAAATCTTAATCCATTAGTACTAGCTACTCCTTCTTTAGAATAACTAATCTTATTAAATTCTATTTTAGATGCAGTTTCAAAACTAGAAATAAAGTTTTGCATTACTCCCTTTTGTTCTCCATAAACAGGATAATCATTAGGTAATTCAATATCTATTAAAGATTTAACATTCTCTTCAATCCATCTTTTATCAGTAACATTTAAAGAATTTCCATCTTCTCTATAATAGTAAAAGTAAACTCCGATAAATACTATTAGAGCAATTACTATAGGTATTATAATAATTAATTTCTTATTTTTCATATAATCTCCTATCTATCTTTTGTCCAAGATATAGTATTATTCCCATAATGTAAATATCCTATTATAGGGAATGGACTATTGTTTTCTTTTTTATCATCTGTCTTTGCTTTCTCTTTATAAAAATAAAATTGTACTGAGAAATAAGAACGTGTATCATCTGGAATTAACTTAACCCACTCATTAGCCATATTCTTAGCATTTTTTACTTCTAATCTTTCTGCTGCTTTAACTTCGATATTTATAATTTTACCTTGAACAGATATATCTAAGTCTAAAACATCAGAGTCTTTAGAAATAGTTTCTTTTAGAGTATTCATTTCTTCATCAGTTAATTTATAGTTTTCTATACCATCTAATCTTGATCCATATGCAGCTTTATCATTGTTATCCCAATATAATTTTTTGAAATAAGATAATACAAGCATACCTATAATAAATATAATTATTACAAATATTGTTAATAAATTTCTCTTTAAAAATTTAAGACTAGATTTCATAATTTGCCTCCTTAGTATAATTAAATTATACACTAGTATTCATTTTTTAAAAACTACTTTTTAAGTTCTTCTTCTAACAATTTATTTACTAACTCAGGATTAGCAGACCCTTTTGTTTCTTTCATAATTTGACCCATTAAGAATTTAATAGCTCTTTCATTTCCATTCTTGTAATCATTAACACTATTTTGATTATTTTCTAAAATAGTAAGAACTATTTTCTTTAATTCTTCTGGATCAGAAATAATTTTAATTCCTTTGCTAGAAATAATTTCATCAACACTATCTTCTTTTTCCATAAGATCTACTAAAATATCTTTAAATACTTTAGAGTTGATTTCACCTTTATCAAGTTTATTTACTACATCAATAAACTTATTAGTATCTAATTTAGTATTGAAAATACTTTTTTCTTCTTTATTTAAATAAGCAGAAATATCTCCTAATAACAAATTAGATGCTTGTACTAGATTAATATCAGTATCTAAGAAATTATTTAAATAATCAGAAATATCTCTATTTTGAATTATTTTATTAGCATTTAATTCACTTATTCCTCTTTGAACATAAATCTTTCTTCTTTCACTTGCTAACATAGGAATTGATTCAGTTACTTCCTTAATAATTTCATCATCAAGTTCAACAAATGGAATATCTGGTTCTGGGAAATATCTATAATCATTACCAGCTTCTTTTACACGCATCATTATAGTTTCATCTTTCTTTTCATCATATCTATATGTTGCAAAAGTAACTTCTTTTCCATTTTCTAATAATTCTTCTTGTCTTGCTGCTTCTCTATTAATAGCTTTACCAACACTACTGATTGAACCAATATTCTTGATTTCTGCTCTTACTCCTAATTCATCTGTCTTAGAAATAGAAATATTAACATCACATCTCATACTTCCTTCTTCAATCTTACAATCAGATATATCAGCATATAAGAATAATTCTCTTAATTTTTCTACATAAGCCATAGCTTCTTCAGCACTATGCATATCAGCTTCAGTAACTATTTCAACAAGTGGAACACCTGCTCTATTAAAGTCTAAGAATGAATGATGTTTATAGTGAATACTCTTACAAGTATCTTCTTCTATATGTATATCATGAATTCTTATTCTTTTTGTTTCTCCATTAACATCGATATCTACATAACCATTTACTCCGATTGGAGTTTCAGCTTGAGTAATTTGATATCCTTTAGGTAAATCTGGATAGAAATAATTTTTTCTATCGAAATGCATTCTCTTATTAATATCACAATTTAAGATAATAGCTGCTTTTAAAGCTGTTCTAATAACAGCATCATTTAATGTAGGTAAAGTTCCAGGATAACCTAAATCTACTACATTAACATTACTATTAGCAGTTTTTCCATATCCATTAATACTATTAGAATAAATCTTAGTATTAGTTTTTAATTCTACGTGAATTTCTATACCTATAGTTTTTGTATACATTATTTTACCTCCTTAAAAGGATCTAAATCTAAGTTTAATTTTTCTTCGATGAAAGATGCTAATTGATACATTTTTGCTTCTTCAAATTCATCACCAATAATTTGTAGACCTATAGGTAATTTATCTTTACCAAATCCAATAGGTACATTCATACCTGGAAGACCAGCCATATTAACTGGTATTACTAATATATCATCTAAGAATGTCTTAAGTGGATCATCTAATCCTTCACCTAAATTATATGCAGTAGTAGTAGCATTTGGTCCAATAATTAAATCGTATTTTTCAAATGCTTTTAAGAAAGACTCTCTAATTCCATTTCTAATTTGAAGTGCTTTATTATAATAAATTTTTGCATTATCTCCACTTAATAAGTAAGAACCTACCATAATTCTTCTTTTTACTTCTTCTCCAAATCCTTCTCCTCTAGTTGATTCATATAGATCATCTATTCCTTCAGGATCTTTCTTAGAGAATCCATATTTAATTCCATCAAATCTAGCTAAATTACTACTAGCTTCTCCCATAGCTATTATTTGATATAAAGTAACTGCATTTTCAATATAATCGATATCTATATATTCTATTTGAGCACCATTGTCCTCTAAAAGTTTAATAATTTCTTCTACTTTAGACTTTACTTCATCAGATACTATTTCGCTCATAAAGAATTTAGGTACCCCTATTTTTAATCCATCTATTGGTTTACCAATTAATCTAGTATAATCATCAACTGGTTTTCTTGAACTTGTTAAATCTTTATCATCATGTCCTGATATTAGATTTAACAATAAAGCATTATCATAAACAGTTTTTGTCATTGGTCCTATTTGGTCTAGACTTGAACCAAAAGCAATTAGACCATATCTTGATACTCTTCCATAAGTTGGTTTCATTCCAACGATTCCACAATAACTAGATGGTTGTCTAATAGACCCACCTGTATCACTACCTAAAGCAAATGGTACTAAACCTGCACTAACACATACAGCACTACCACCACTAGATCCACCAGAAACTTTAGTTTTATTCCATGGATTTTTAGGAGCACCAAAATAACTAGTTTGGCTAGTAGATCCCATTGCAAATTCATCCATATTAGTTTTACCAATAATAATCATATTATTATTTTTAATTGTTTCAATAATAGTAGCATCATATATTGGATAAAAATTATCTAAGATATGAGATGCACATGTAGTTCTTAAACCTTTAGTAACTATATTATCTTTTATAGCTATAGGAATTCCATAATAAAGACTATCACTTTCGACATTTTCAAGTTCTTCAGCTCTTTTAATAGCTCCTTCTTTATCTAAAGTAATAAATGCATTTAAATCTTGATTAGCTTCTATTCTTTCAAAAGCTTCAAGCACTAAATCTTTTGGTTTAATTTCTTTATTAACTAATTTATTATGTAATTCTTTAATACCTAAATCTAAATATTTACTCATCTATCATCACCGGAACTTCCACAAAATTACCATTACTATTAGGTACATTTATCATTATTTCTTCAGGATCAAGCATTTCTCCAGCAACATCTTCTCTACATACCGTTACTTCTTCAGTTGGAGTAATAACTCTTTCCTCACTATTTAATTTAACTTCTTTTATTTTATCTACATCATCCATTAATGTTTTTAATTGATGAGAATATTTTTCTATTTCTTCCTCAGTTAGTTTAATTCTAGCAAGTCTAGCTACATGCAAAACTTCTTCTCTTGTCAAACTATCAGACATATAATCCCTCCGTATACACAATTTCTTATTTATTATAACAAATATAACTTTTAAATTAAACCATTTTAAGCAAATAAAAAGATTGCATATGCAATCTCTTATCTAAATGATCTTACTAATTGTTTTACACTATGAACATTAATAGCTTGTCCGATTTCACTATCACCAATTCTTCCCATTGGATGAAGCATATCAGAATCTAATTTTACAAATACATCACCATTATTTTTAGCTTCCATACGTTCAACTTCTCCATGCATTAAAACTCTTCTTAAAGCTCCACTATCTTTTTCTCCAGATAATTTTGATTTAGCTTTTGCTATAAAGTCTTCAGCATTTTCAAAACCAGCTTTTTTAATTTCTCTAACAATAACTGGAGAATTTAATAAACTTGAACCTTCAATTCTTTTAACCATTTCTGATCTAACAGAATCATATTCACTTAATGACGCTCCTGCACCTTCTTTTGTTGGTTCATAAGATACTCCAATTTTTTTAGATGATAATCTTAATTTACCAGCTAAAGCTTTTATACTTCTAATTATTAAATTGTCAACTGGTTTAAGATAATTTTCTAAGTCTCTAGCATAAACATTTTCATTTCTCATTGTTTTCAAATCCCCCTCAATGACTAGTACATCATAGCACATTTTATTCTTATTTTCTAGTTCATGCCATAATATATTCTTTTTTGTGATTTGTTAAAACTTTTTTTGTAAGCAATAATCTAACTTAGACCTACGATTTCTAGATTATCATCAATATCAATCTTTTCATAATTAGGTTTTTTAGGTAACCCTGGCATAGTTAAAGTTTTACCCATTAATACAGTAACAAAACCTGCTCCATTATAAATTTCTATATCTCTTACATGCATAGTATGACCTTCTGGATAACCTAAAACTTTAGGATCGTCAGATATTGAATATTGAGTTTTAGATATACATACAGGTAAATGAGTTAATTCTAAATTCTTAATTAATTGTAATTTAGCTTGAGCTAAATCTGAATATTCAACATTTCCAGCATGATATATCTCCTTACATATCTTATCTATTTTATCTTCGATTGAATCAAATTCATCATATAAATACTTAAATTCATTTTCTTTTTCTAAAGTATCTAATACTTCTTTTGCAAGGACAACTGATCCTACTCCACCTTTTGAATAACTATCTGAAATAACAAAAGGAACATTATAACATTTACAACATTGTCTTACTACATCTATTTCTTCCATAGTATCTGTATCATATTTATTTAAACATACAATAACATTTGAATTAAACTTTTGCATATTTTCTATATGAACATTTAAATTAGGTAAACCTTTATGAACAGCATCTACATTTTCAGTTTGGAAGTCACTTTCTACTCCACCATTATATTTTAATGCTTTAATAGTACATACTAAAACTACACAATCAGGTTTAATACCAGCTTTACGACATTTAATATCAAAGAACTTTTCTGCTCCTAAATCAGATCCAAAACCAGCTTCAGTAATAACTATATCACTTAATTTTAATCCTAATTTAGTAGCAATAATACTATTACATCCAATAGACACATTAGCAAAAGGTCCACCATGTATTAATACTGGATTATTTTCTAAAGTTTGAACAATATTAGGATTAATTGCATCTTTTAGAATAACAGCTAAACTTCCTTCAATATTTAAATCTCTAGCATATACAGCTTTTCCTTCTTCTGTATAACCTACGATAATATTACCTAAATTCTCTTTTAATTCTTGTAAATCATTAGATAATCCAAATATAGTCATTACTTCAGAAGCTGCAGTTATATTAAAATTATCTCTTAAAGCTCTATCATTTATATCTAAACATCTTTTAAATGTAACTTTCTTTATTCCCAATTCATTTCCTTGATATATATGATTATCTACAGCAGCACATATCAAATTATTAGCTGTAGTAATAGCATGTATATCTCCAGTAAAATGAATATTTATATCTTCCATAGGAACAACTTGAGAATATCCTCCACCAGTAGCTCCTCCTTTAAAACCAAATACAGGTCCTAATGAAGGTTCTCTTAATACAGCTATAGCATTTTGTTTCATATATCTTAATCCATCTAATAAACCAATACTAATAGTTGTTTTACCTTCACCAAATGGAGTTGGATTAATAGCAGTTACTAAAACCAATTTACCATTTTTACTATTTAATATATCGTTAAATTTAATTTTAGCTTTATATTTTCCATAACTTTCAACTAAATCATCATCTATATCTAACTCTCTAGTTATCTCTAATATTTCTTTCTTTTGTACTGATTTTGCTATATCTATATCATTCATCTTCATCACCAATTTAATTATACTAAAAATTAACCCCCATTACTAGTATTAACTATTTACACTTTTTATTTAATTAACTTTTTAAATCAATATAAACAATGATATAATTATCATAATAGGAAGTGATAGGATGGCTAGTAATGAAGCTTTGGTTCTTTCTGCTGCTAACTTAGAAACTATTGAAAATAATATTGGTACTCTTGCTAAGAATTTAGGAGATGTAAATTTCAATGTTAGTGAAGTAGATGGAAAAGTTAATAGTGTTACAGAATCAGTAAAAACTATTGAAGATGAAATAAAAAATTTCATGGTAGAAATAAGAGGAAGTACTATAGTATCTAATGCAAAACAAAGTATTACTATGGATCAAGATGAAATTAATAAACAATATGGTCATTATGATAGTGTTAGAAGAAAAATAAATGGTATATTCCAAGCAACTGATATTAATTCAGTAAAAAAATCTACTATTGAAAATATTAGTGAACAAGTAATTATAGATACTCCTAATTATTGGTTAGCACCTGCACTTGTATCTTTATGTGCCTGGTTAACTGATAATAAAGATTTAGCTAATAGAGCTTTAAAAGAAGCTATGAATAGAGATGATGAAAAAACTTCTTTACTATTCTGTTTAATTCACTTAAGAGCAGGTAGAAATGAGACTTCTCTTCGTTGGTTAAGAAGATATCTAGATATGCAAGATCCTACTAAAATGGAAAATAAAACTGTTACTATTTTAGATGCTATTACCAATGGAACATTTAGTAATGAAGCTAAAGAAATGATTCTTCAAAAGATTAATCAATGGTCTAAAGAATTAGATACCCAACCATCATATTCAGAAATACAAGTAGATAGATGGTCTACATATTTAAATTCTTTCATTGAAAATGATGAATCATTAAATTTCTACTATTTAAGTAAATATACAAACCAACATGAAAATATTTTAAAAATATTAAATTTCTCTAAATCTGAAAAAAATATATTAAATGGATTAAAAGATATTATTAAAGAAGAAAAAGGACCTAATATTAGTAAATCTCAAGAAATAGATAAAATTATAAATATGTTGGTATTCAATTATGAAAATGATGAATTAGATTTAAGAAAAGATATTGCTAAAAATAGATTAATTATTGAAGAAAATGGTAATGTTACTAAAGCTATGGAAAGATTTAAAGAAACAGAATTTGCATATCAAAGTTCAACTGATTTCTACTCTATTTTAAGTAACATAGTACTTGAATATAAAAATGTTAAACCAACAGTTAATACAAGAAAATTATCAATGGCTTTAGAAAAAGAATTTATCAAAGAAGCATATTTAAAAACAACTAATCAATTAAATGATAATTTAAATATAGAAATAAAAATTAATAACTGGACAAATAATACTATAGATGGATCAAATGAAAGAGAATTAATTCAAGACTTAAATAATTTTATAGATAATGAAACAAATAACGATATTTATGGAACTGGATTATTTGATACTAAAATGTTACTAATTACTATGGGCGGTCTATTATTAGCTAGTATTAGTTTTATCTTATCTCAAGTTATGATAGGACTATTACTAATAGTAGCAGTTCTAATCGCAGATGGTTATTTATTCTATGTTAATTATTCTGCTAGAGAAACTAAGATAAAGAAACGTGAAGAAAGAAAGAATTATGAAAGAGCTGTTTTATACAATATAATTGCTGAAGTAGTAGATTATAAATTCATGTATAAAGAAAGTACAGATACTCATAAAGCTATAATAAATTTCTTAGATTCATTAGATTATCATAATTATATAAAAGCTACTGATAATAATAGAAATATACAAGTAGGAGGTTCAAATGGACAATAATGATTTAAGCTTTCTAGAAAAGAAAGATGATTTATTTAAACAAATAGATCAAGAAAGAAAAGTTATTACTCCTAAAGAAATAACTGATAGTAATGGAGAACAATTTATTAATAGTTTACCTGATTGGGATTTACCTCCTCTATACGAAAGTGTAAGGAGAGTGAATAGACAATGACATATTATGAATGGGTTAGTTTTATAGATAGTTTAAAAAAAGGAGCTATTTCTGAAGAAAATATTCAAAAACTAGAAAATTCTAATATTACTTACACAGGTGATATAAAAGTAAGATTTCTAAATCAAATAGTAGGATTAATAAATTATAGATTAAATGATTCTTTAGATAATTTTATTATGAAACTAAATACTATAGAACAAAATAGTAATACTTTAATATTAGAAATTAATTACTTATCAAATGAAATAAAAGTTGCTAAAAGATTGGCTTCGATAAAACACTTCGATAATAATAGTAAGAATAGTTTATTACAAAGTATAACAAACTTTGGAGAAGATATGAAAAAGACAATTGTAGAAGCTTTTAAAAATAATAATGTACCAGAAATACAAATGATTATAAGTAATTTAAACTTTAATGCTTAGGAGGAGTTTATGAATTATCAAGAAACAAAAGAATTATTACAAAGATATATAATGGCTAGAATTCCATTTATTGGAATCAATTCAATTGAAAAATCTAGAACTATTGGATTAATAAAAGAAATAAGTCAAGAAACTAATTCTATTATTAAAATACACTCAATGTCTAATGGATTTACTAATATAGTATCTGGTGAAGTATATAATGGAGATAAACTATTAATGGGAGCTCTAGATTATATAGCAACAGAACTACAAACTAGTGAAAATCAAATATATGTACTTAGTGATGTACAAGATTTAGATACTGAAAATGTTACTTCTAGATATTTAGCTGATTTAGCCGTTTTAGCAGAAGAAAGATCTTCAGTAATTATAGTTATTACTTCTTCTCCATTATGGGTTCAATTACATAGACAAGGTATGGTAATTGATTTTTCACTTCCTACTGAAGAAGAAATATTTAATATTGTAGTAGAAGCTATTAGACCATATCAAAATCAAATTCAAATTGAATGGGATTTAAATGATGTAAAAGAAGTATCTAATATTCTTACTGGTATATCTACAATAGAAATTAAAAATGTAGTAGCTACTATGATAGCAAAAGGATCATTACTAAAAGAAGATTTAATAGATTTAAAATTTGCTAAAGATAGTTTATTCTCTGATATAAATGGTCTTGAAAAAATATATATTGAAGATGACTTAGCATTTGGTGGATTACAAAATCTTAAGAACTGGTTAGATGAAAAAGAAAAACTTTTATCACCAGAAAAAAGAGAAGAAATGAAAAATAAAGGTATTAGACCTCCAAGAGGAATATTATTAATGGGAGTTCCTGGATGTGGAAAAAGTTTATCTTCTAAAGCAATTGCTCAAAGATGGAAAAGACCTCTATATCGTTTAGACTTTGCTACTATTCAAGGTAGATATGTAGGACAAAGTGAACAACAATTAAAAGAAGCTTTTGAAACAGCTGAACATGTAGCTCCATGTATATTATGGATTGATGAAATTGAAAAAGGTTTAGCCGCTGGTTCTAGTGACTCTTCTGGAGTTACTCAAAGATTAATAGGTCAATTCTTATTCTGGTTACAAGAATGTAATAAAGATGTATTTGTAGTAGCAACAGCTAACAATGTAAATGATTTACCTCCTGAATTATTAAGAAAAGGAAGATTTGATGAAATGTTCTTTGTAGATTTACCTACAAGAATTGAAAGATCTGAAATAATTTCATTATATTTAAAAAAATATTTAGAAATGAATCCATCACAAGAATTCATTAATAGATTAGTAGATATTACAAATAATTATACTGGTTCAGATATTGAATCAATAATTCGTGATTTAGCTTATAAAGCAATCGCTGGAACTCTTCAAATAACTGAAGATAAGATTATTGAAGCATTCAATAACTCAGTATCAATGTATAAAACTAATAAAGATAAAATTGATAAGATTAAAGAATGGGCTAAAGATAGAACTATAAATGCATCCATTAGTGATGAAACTCCAGTTAGTCAACCAGTTCCACAACGACCTATTCCAAATAATAATTTAGAAGTATTATAAAAAAATAAAAAACAGTATAAATACTGTTTTTTTTATTTATAAAATTGCATCAAGTAATTCATATCCTATTTTTACAACTCTATTTTTATTTAGAAATTCTACAAATTCAAGAACTACTCTCTTATTTATAGCATCAGATAATCTTTTGTTTTTAAGAGATAATATCTTACTTAAATTTTCATCTATGATAGCTTGTTTTAATTCATTAATATCAAGTATTTCTTTATCTAGATCATCTACATCTACGATAAAAATAGATAAAATTTCAATATTAGATAATTGCTTAATACTATTACTATCTTTTATATAATCATATATTCTATCTTTTTCAGTAAGAACTTTTCTATATTGTAAGTTCATAATTTTATCTATATTCATTAAGAATACCTCCTTGATAATAATCCTCCATTTTGAACATATCCATCAACTTCAGGATCTTTCTTTCTAGTTAGTCTAATCTTTCTAGCTGTATTTAATCCATTACATTGTCTAATTGATGAAATTTGACTAGCACGAGTACCATCAGTAAAAACTTCAACTAAACCATAAACATTATTACTATCATTTAATTTAATTATATATCCACATTTATTATTTATATTATATCTACCACTTCTATTATTCTTATCACCAATATTAGTAACTAAGAAACTACTTAAGTCTTGAACATAATATATTGTAGAAGAAGAATCTCCTAAACATTTAAAGTTCTTTTTATTTTTGATTGCTTTCATCATTACTTTAGTAACTAGAGGAACAAAACCACCATCATGTTTTCTAAAAATTTCTCTACTTCTTTCAGAATTTAAAACTAAATTAAATAATACTGGATTATTATAATATTTTTCATCATTAGCAACTTTCTCATATTCTGTAACAGTTTCTATTTCTAATCTAGAATGAGCTAAACTATCTAAACATACATCAGGTTCAAATGGTTTATCTGTTTCTAAGAAATCTGCAAATACAGATAATTTATCATCAGGTATTTTAGATCTAAACTTTTTAACAAAATCTTGTACTAAAATATATTCTTTAGCAGAACCCATCTCTCTATTTGAGAATAAATCTGATTTTATATATACTAAGAAATCTTCTAATGTTAAATAATCTACTGGAGTATAATTATCACAATTTAGTAAATGTTCATATATTTCTCTATAATAAGGATTACCTGTTTCATTTAAAAAGCTATCTATATTTACATCAGCATCATCTTTAAATGAAGCTTCTATTCTACTAATTAAATTAAAGTCTAAGTATAAATCTCTATCATAACTCAAATGTTCTCTTAAATTACCTTGATATAATACATCTCTTATATCTACATTATTAGACATCAATCTTTGAAGTATTTGCTCTTTTAACTTATCTCTATCATAATCTTCTATAGAAACATTACCATATTCTATATATCTACTTTCTACTATATCTGGAGTTAATTCTCCTTTAAAGTATTTTCTATAAGTATTCATTTCAGCATCTATTCTTATAATACCTGTTAATTGAATTAAAATATCATTCAATTTTTCATTATTTAAACTTACTAAATTAAGAGATATTGCTTTTTCAATTAATGGTTTAATATCTTTACTAGCTTCTCTATATAAAAGAATCATTTCTTCTATATATTCGTGACATATATCAATTAATACAGGAGTTGGTTCTTTAAAATCTTCTTGCATCAATTCACTTAAGAAAGATCTTACCGAATCTTCAGTGACTTCAGTATTTCTACTATTATGAATTCTATAAATAGCTCTCATTTGTTTTATTTTATTTTCAATTGCTTCCATAACAAGAGGATCATTTCTAATAATATCTCTTAAGAAAGGTAATTTCTTTAAAATAGTATTTTCTAAATCAGTAGATTCATCAAATTCACTAATATTTCTAACATAAATATTAAATATTGTCCTTTGGAATAATGTACTATTTAAAGCATTACTTTTATTAGCTCTTATCTTTTCTCTTAGTAGACATTCTTTTTCATATTTAGCATCTTTTTGATCATTGATAATAGCTATTGTAGTTCTTATCACACTAATCATTTTATCTCTATCTGATCTATTAAACATATGACAATCTCTAGCTGAAATAGATAGATCTGTAACTATTACATTAAGATCTTTTTCCACTTCAAGACTACTACTTGTATATGGAATTCTTTCTAATAAATCAAATAATAATTCTTCCATTTGAATTATAGATATTCTAGTTACATCAACTTCTGATATAGGTTCTTTTATAGATATATTCTTTAATAAATTAGGAAATAATGTTAGACTTTCTAATCCAAAAATATGTGAGTTATCTAAATCAAATCTAATACCAGGATTGTTAAAACTTACATCAGGAGTAGAAATAATACAACCTTCTAAACCTCTTAAGAAACTAGTAACTGTTTCCTCATAAATACCAGTACTAGCTAAAGCTCTAGCTACTTCATATTCTATATTAATATCTATTCCTTTATTTCCTCTAATTAATCTTAATACGCTTGCACCTTCAGGTGGAAATACAATCTTACCTTCATCAAATGAATCTAAATCTACTTCTATAGAAGAATTATTGGAGATATGATTATATCTACTTTTTATGGCACCATCAAAATATGATAGAATTGCTCTTTCGATAGATCTTCTATTACTTGAGTAAAAAGATAAATTTTCTGGGTTAGATTCAAATTGTTTCTCTATTGATGAACGAATTGATACTAGTAATCTAACTAAATCTCTATCTACCATATTATTTCACCTATTATAATAATACCAAAAAAAAAGATATATTTAAATATATCTTTTTAAAAATTATTATTGTCTTGCTTTTATAGCTATTGCAACTCCACCAACAATAACAACTACAAGTGCTAATCCAATTAATAAATCGCTAGTTTTTGAATCTTTTTTAGATTCGTTTGTATTGTTGTTATCTCCTGAAGATGGTTTCCAATTAGTTTCTTTTATAGTATTAGCAACTACATCTACTCTGTCTTTAACATCTTTGTTGTATTCTTCTTTCATCATTTTTACTAATTCTTCATCAGTAGATCCTTCTGCAAATCCAGACATAGTTTTATCACCAATTACAATATATGGTACTCCACCTGCTTCTTCTTCTAAAGCAGTAGATACACTATTCATTAAAGCAGCATTGTTTGAATCATTCCATACTTCATATTTAACAATATTATACATATATCCATATTCTTCTTCATTTTTATCAAGCCACTCAAGTAATTCTTGACAATGAGGACAAGTTTCCCCATGGAAAATATATAAATTAAATTTCTCATGTTCATCTTCTGCTTTAACACTTAATGGTAATAATAAAACTACAGTAAATATAGCCAATATTTTTATTAATCTCTTCATCTTAAAACCTCCATTCTAATTAAAACAAAGTTATTTATTCATGTCAATAAATTTGCTATAATTCCTTTAGGTGATAAGATGATAAAACTGTTTTTTTTATTTCTTGTATATTCTTTTCTAGGATGGTTTATTGAAGTAATTAGTTCTATTATTCATTTAAAAAAATTAGTAAATAGAGGCTTCCTAATCGGACCTATATGCCCAATATATGGATTTGGTGCTATTGCTATTAGTATTATATTATCAGCATTTATAAAAAATCCTGCTACTACCGCAGTAATGTCTATGATAATATGTGCAACTTTAGAATATATAACAAGTTATCTATTAGAAAAAATATATAATTTAAGATGGTGGGATTATTCTAAATATAAATATAATTTAAATGGAAGAATTTGTTTAAACTATACTCTATTTTTTGCTTTTGCTGGTCTAATGATTATTTATATAATTAATCCATTAGTAATAAGTATATATAACATATTACCAATAAATATAACTAATATTATAGCTTTAGCATTATTCATACTATTAATATTAGATTATATTATTTCTCTAAAAATAATCTCTGGAGTAAAAGTATTATCATTGGAATCAAATAAAGATTCTACTCCAGAAATAAGTAATTATGTAAAAGAAGAGTTACGAAATAGGAACTTCTTATATAGACGTTTAGTAAATGCATTCCCTGAACTTAAACCAAACTTAGATAGAATAGAAAAAGATATAGAAAGAAGAAGAAAAAATCTTGAAAAGAAATTAGTAAAATTCGAAGAAAAAATCGAAGAAAATAATAAAAAGTCAAAAGAAAAATACTCAGAAAAAATAAAAATAATAAAAGCAAAATTAAACAAATTAAAAAAAGGATAATTATTTATCCTCTTTTTTATTATCATATTCATCTAAAAAAGAATATTTCTTATCTCCTTTTTTATATTCAAGAACACAGTTTAAATTAACATTAGACATACTAGTAAATATATTCATATCTACATTTGGATTTTTCTTTTTCAAATCTTTTATTAGTTTTTTAATTTCTAGTCTTTTACTCTTATCTTCTTTATCTAAACTACATTCTTCAGTAAACTTACAAGCACAATTTAAAAAGTTTAAGTTATTATTATTTTTCCATGCAATAATATCAGCCTCTCTAACATAATATAGAGGTCTAATAAGTTCTAAACCTTCAAAATTATCACTATGTAATTTAGGCATCATAGTTTTTAATTCAGATCCATAAAACATAGATAATAAAGTTGTTTCTATAACATCATCAAAATGATGACCTAAAGCTATTTTATTACATCCTAACTCTTGAGCTTTACTATATAAATATCCTCTTCTCATTCTAGCACATAAATAACAAGGACTATTTTCTATATCATATACAATATTGAAAATATCACTTTCAAATATCTTTATAGGTATATTTAATATTTCTCCTAAAGAAATAATATTATTTCTATTCGTTTCAGTATATCCTGGATCCATAACTACATATTCTGCATCGAATTTAAATCTTCCATGTCTTTGTAGTTCTTGCACACATTTAGCTAAAAGAAATGAATCTTTTCCACCACTAATACAAACCATAATCTTATCTCCTTCTTCAATAAGTTTATAGTCTTGAACAGCTTTAACAAATCTAGACCAAATCTCTTTACGATATTTCTTAATTATATCTCTTTCTATTTCTTTATATCTTTCCATATATACTCCTAAAAAAAACTGATAATAAATATCAGTTTAATAATTTTTAATTTTACTATAAAAATTCTTAAAGTCAATTATTTCTTTTCTTAGCTTGGCTTTTACGTTGTATAAACAATACTATCATAACTAAGATAACTACTAAGGTTATTATTAATCTTAAAACAGTATTATCTTTTTTAGATTTAGAATTTGATGGAGTTTCTTTCTTACTTACTTGTAATATTAAATCTTTAGATAGATCAGTCCATTTATAAGTATTTCCATCTATTTTATCAGCATTATTATCAAGAACTAATTTATCAGTCTTAAATATTATTTCTACATCATAATTTTTACAATAATTTTCTCCATAAGTATTAATAGTAACATAATCATCAGAATTTAATATAATTATATCTTCATAGCAATATTTTAATAATTTAGTTACTTCTAAAGTATTTCCATAATTATATGATAATTTTTTAGTAGTTCCTTCATCACTAAATTTATATGATTTATCACTTGATTCAGATATTTTTAAATTATTTTCTGCATCATCTGATTTAAATCTATCAAAATATGGATCTTCATCTTCAGTAACTCCAGATATTATTACTTCTTCAGAAAAGTTATTATCTTCATAAGTTAAAGTATATTTAGCAGTACATCCAGTTAATAATATAGGAACAATTAATAATAAATATTTCTTTTTCATATTATCACCTCTATAAGTTCTTCTCATTTTTGTATCTTTCTGCAGTTGCTGTATAAAAGAAGACATTACCATCATGACCTGATATTGTTATACAAAAATACTTACCTGAAGAACTATATACATTATTTAATTGAGTAACATGTGGAGTATAAGATTTATATGATTCCCATGTAGCTCCTTTTATATCATGTGGATACCAGTCAAATTCATCAATATATAAAGGTAAAGTTCTTTTTCCTTCCACTAAAACTGATCTTACTACTTGTTGAGCTTGTGAATTATCATAACTAGCATCGCCTAATTTTCTAGCACAAGCATACCATCCACATGTAGTTATATATTGATAAAGAGATCTACCACCAGTATTACCATAATGATTTCTTATTTCATATAAATTAGCCATATGTGATGCAACAGCACTCATACCATTAGCATCTGTTCCATATTCACAAGTAACCATTCTTGCTAAACCAGTAATTTCATATTGAGAGAGATTATATTTAGTACCACTATATGATCCTTTACAATCATTTTGTCCGCCACTACCTCCACCAGCACCTTCTTGTTGTTTTCTTCTTCTTTCTTCTTCAGCTTTTTTCTCATTTTCTTTTCTAGCAGCTTCTCTTGTCTTTTCAATAGCAATTCTCATCTCTTCTGCTTTCTTAGCTTCTTTTACTCTTTTCTCTTCTTCTAATTTAGCTTGAGCTTCTTCAACTGCTTTATATCTTTCAATAGTTTCTGTATTGGCATTAGTCCAACATTCTGTATCACTAAACTTAGTTTGACTTACTAAAGATAAAGTAACATTTGTAATAGTAGGTATAAAGAAAATGACTACTGCCGCTATAGTTTTTAAAATAATAGATCTTACATGTTTATGATAATTTTTTACATCACCATATACCATTGTAGTAATTTCAAATCCTAAAGATACAATTAATATTAAAGGAATTAATATACTAACAAATATTTCTATGCTTTTAATAAATAACATAGTACTTAAAAAACCAGATTCTCTACATATATTACTTAGAAACATCGCTATCACCTATAATAATTTTAACATAAAAAAAGAAATAGTAAAACTATTTCTCTATACATTCATCTAATCTTTTTATAATAGATTCTTTATCCATATTTTTACCAATAAAAACAAGTTTTACCATTCTATCTCCATATTCTGGATCCCAATCTTTATCTAGTTTAGGTTCCATTTTACGAAGTCTATCTTGTTCTTGTTTAGGTAACATAACAAACCATTCTCCAGCTTCCATTAAAGTCTTTTGAGTACCAGCTTGTTCAAACATATAACTCATTTCTTCTTGATCATCAAAATACATTATACCTTTACATCTTATTATTTCTTTATCAAAGTTTTTAATAAAATCTTGGAACTTATTTCTATTAAATCCTTTTCTTTCATAATATACAAAAGTAGATATACCGTATTCTAAAGCTTCTCCTTCTTCCTCTTCTTCTTCATCTTTTTCAAGTTCTTCTACCCATCCTGCTGAAGAAATAGCTTTTTCAAAATCAAATAAATTAACATCTAAAATATCATCTAAATTAACATTTGCATAATCAGTTTCAATTATTTTAGCATGAGGTTGAATCTTCTTAATAACTGTTTTTACTTCACCTAATTCATCTTTAGTTACTTCTGATACTTTATTTAAAATTACAATATCACAAAATTCTAATTGTTGAATTATTAAATTTTCAATATCATCTTCTTCAATATTATCTTTTAATAAATTATCTCCATGATTAAATTCTTTAGATAATCTTAAAGCATCAGTAACACTTATAACTGAATCTAATTTAACTATATCTTTTAATCCTTGTTCATTAACCATTTGATTAATAGCCATAATACTTTGAGCTATTGGTATTGGTTCACATATACCTGAAGCTTCAATTAATAAATAATCAAATTTTCCACTATCATATATTTCTGCGATTTGTTCAATTAAATTAGTTTTTAAAGTACAACAAATACATCCATTAGATAGAGCTACTAAATTATCATCTTTTTCAGTAACTACTCCACCTTTTTCAATAAGATCAGCATCTATATTAACTTCTCCAATATCATTAACTATTACTGCTATTTTATATCCTTCTTGATTTTTTAATATATGATTTATCAATGTAGTTTTACCACTACCTAAATAACCTGTTAATAAAGTTATTGGTAAGACTCTTGCCATAATATCACCCTTTCATTTGTATATTATATCACTTTTGTAAAATAAAATGTATTATCTTTAAAAAACTCTTAACATATGATAACATATATCTTATAAAAAGGAGGAATTATGAAAAACAAATTTATGTCAGATGTTTTTAAATGGCTAGGAATAGGTCTATTAATTACATTTGGTTTTGGATATGCATTAAGTATTAATACAGATGTATTTGCTACATTTGCAAATAACTATTTAGCAATAGCTATTATTGAACTTGTAGTTGGTATAGCATTTGCTTTATTAATTAATAAAATGAGTGATACTGTAGCTAAGACTATGTATTTAATATATGCAGCTTTAACTGGTGTTACTTTTGGAGCAGTATTCTTAGTATATAACATGTCTTCAATAATGTTTGTATTCTTAGCAACAGCAGTAATATTTGGTGCTTTAGGATACTTTGGAGCTAATACTAAATTAGACTTAAGTAAGTTTTCTACATACCTATTAGTTGCATTATTTGGAATACTTATATTAGGTATAATAAACATATTCGTAAAAAGTTCTGGTGTTAGCTTAGGATTAAGTATCTTCTCACTTTTAGTATTTACATTATATATTGCAGTAGATATGTGGCGTATTGCTAGAATGAATGGTGAAGCTTATGAAGAAAAATATGCAGTATATTGGGCATTCCAATTATACTTAGATATTATCAACATAATCTTAAGACTACTAGAATTATTTGGAAGAAGAGATTAAAAAAAAGAGATTTAAAAATCTCTTTTTTAATTTCTAACTTTATGATGACATGTTGGTGAATCCTTAGATAAAGTTTTAAAAGTGTATCCATTTTCTTTGGCATATTTAATTATTCTTTCAATAGATGGTATTGTTTTACTATGAATATCATGTAATAAAACTACTGAAGAATTATGATTTCTAATTCCTCTTATAACATTGTTGTAAATACCTTCAGTATTAGATCCACCTGCATCATTAGAATCCACATTCCAATCGAAATAAACATATCCTTTAGATTGCATATCATTCTTAATAGCAGTAACTACTCCGGTTGCATATTTCTTAGAAACAGTATTAGATCCTCCACCTGGAAATCTAAATATTTCAGATCTTTTTCCAGTTTGTTTAAATATTATATCATCCATCTTTTTAAAATCATTTTCATAAGCTTCAACACTTTTATAAATATTCCATTTATGAGTATATGAGTGAACTGCTACTACATGCCCTCTCTTACTCTCTTCCGCTATTAAATTTTGATAATTAGGAAATTGATTAGTTACAAAGAATGTTACTTTTACATTATATTTATCCAATATATTTAATAACTCACTAGTATAAGGTCCTGGTCCATCATCAAATGTTAAATAAACAACTTTCTTTTCATTTGATTTAATTGGAGCAGTATCAGTCTTTTTAATTACTACTACTTTTCTTGAAGATGTTCCAGTATAATTATTTACTTTTGCTGTATATTTAATAGTATATGTACCAATAGTATTTGTATCTACAGTTCCTTCAGTTGTAACTGTAGCTTTTACTTTGTTATTAGTACATCCATCTAATACATTAACACCTTTATCATCATACTTAGTTCCTTGAAGAACATATTGAGTATAATTACCATTTAATTTTAAAATAGGATTTGGTCTCTTAGTATAAGATATTTTTATTTCTTTAGTAGTACTATTATTAGATGAATCAGTTACTTTTAAAATAACTTTATCTTCTTCATCTATTCTTTCTACTTTATTTGTAATATCTCCATCATAATTATCTTCAGCTTTATATTCTAATTTATTAATTTCTTTATTATTACAAACATCTTTTTTATATTCTTCGATATTAGTAGTAATTACTGGTGCAGTTGTATCTACAACTTCTACTTTTCTTTCTATATTGTAATTCTTATTTTTATATTTAACATCATAATTAACTGAATAAGATCCAATATTATCCTTATCAACATTATCTTTTTCTTCAACTGAATACTTATCTTTACTCAATTCCTTTTTATTATTCTTTACTGTTATTCCAGGATCTTTATATTCTTCATAGACATTACTTTTTAAAGGATTATCTCCATTTAAAGATACTTCTATACTATTATAATTTTTTTCATATAAAATAAATCCAGTTAATAAACTTATTATAGAAACAGAAATTACACCTAAAATTATAAATATTTTTTTCATATAATCACTTCTTCCTTTTTGGAACTGGATCATATCCAGAACCACCCCATGGAGCACATCTAATTATTCTTTTAAAACCTAAAAACATACCTTTTAAAGAACCATATTCTTCGATAGCTTCAATAGTATATTGAGAGCATGTTGGAGTATATCTACACATTTTATGAGTACATATTGGTGTCTTTTGATATAGTCTTATGATTTTAATTAATAATTTTTTTATCATATACTCTTTTTAAATTTACCATCTATTCCAACTCCAGTAGTTTTTACTACAAAAGCAGTTGGATCTACTTTATTTAGATGCCTTTCTAACAATTGAAGTTCATACTTAGATAATACTACATAACAAATATAAGTTTTTGTTTCTTTATAAGAACCAATAGCTTCCCAATATGTAGTATCTCTATCAAGTACATCTTCTACATATTTAATTATACCATTAGGATTGTTTTTAGTAAATATCATGGCTGTTGAACAAATATTTTGTTCATGAGTTCTATCTATCACAAAACTTTCAAAGAAAGAGAAAAGAATAGAATATATCATTACAGGAACACCATATAAGATACCACTTATTGAATACAATATAGTATTAAAGAAGAATCCTAATTTACCTACAGATAATTTATTATTTCTCATAATAGCTGCTATTCCAATAATATCTATTCCACCAGTTGATCCACTACTTGAAAGAATTAAACCATTACCATATCCAGCAATTAAACTACCTACTAAAGTACAAGCTAATACTTCATCTAATATTGGTTTATCAGGTATTGGTATAAAAGTTAAACATAAAGTCATTAATGATACACAAAACAAAGTTCTAAAAAAGAATGACTTACTAATTTTTTTATAAGCTATAACTAATAAAGGAATATTTATTAAATAATATAAAAGACCAGCTATATCAAAATTAACTTTTAAATTTAAAGAATCTACAATAATAGTTCTAATTAATTGTGATAATCCCATAGCACCACCACTATATAAACTAAGTGGCACTAAAAAAGTATTAATTGCAAAAGAAAAAATTAATACCCCTATTGTAGCTTTTACAAATTGTTTACTATCCCATCTAAATAAATCTTTTATTATTTTTATCATAAAAATCACCTCAGAGCTAGATAATTTTACTACAAAAACAAATAAAAAAAAATACTTTTTAAGTATTTTAATTTTCTATTTCATTAACAACTTTTTTTACTCTTTCTATTTCATCTACGGCAGCTTCTAGATTTTCTTTTACTTTAGTTGCTAAAAAAGCATTTCCAAATGATTCAAAATAATCAATATTATTCTTAACTTTATTCATAGCAGCATCTACTTTTGTATTATATGCATCTAAATATTCATTCATTATTCTTCACCATTACTTTCTTTATTATTATCAAGTGCGTTCTTTTCTTTTTTTATTTCATGCCAATCATCCATTACTCTTTTATATAAATCTGTAATTTCTTTTAAATCATCTTTTATATTAGTAACTGCTTCTTCAGAAGTTTTATTTAATTTTTCTTCCCATTCACTACAGTTAGGATTAATTGTTTTATACTTATTTACAACATCTTGATATGAAGTAATAGCCTTAATACTTTCAGTTAACGCTTTTTCGATATCATTTAAGATTTTTTGAAAATCATCTTCACTCATACCATATGAAAGCATATCTTCAAGTTTCTTTTTATTATCCATATTTGCTACCCCATTTCTATTATACTTTAAATATACAGTTTTCTTTATTCTTTTTCAAGTATTTTTATGGCACATTTTATACCATCAATAGCTGCACTCATTATTCCACCAGCATATCCAGGACCTTCACCACAAGGATAAATTCCAAGAATAGATGATTCTAAATTTTCATCTCTAACAATTCTAAGAGGAGAACTACTTCTTGTTTCAACACCTGTCATTATTGCATCATTATTAGCGAATCCTTTTAACTTAGAATCGAAATATATAATTGCTTCTTTCATAGTTTTAGAAACAAAATCAGGTAATATTTCATTTAAATTAGTTAATGTAACACCCGGTAAATATGTAGGTTTTATATCCCCAATCTTTTCACTTCTCCTATTATTTAAGAAATCTTCTACTCTTTGAACAGGAGCATTATAATTACTTCCTCCTAGAACAAATGCAGAATGCTCTAATTTCTTTTGAAAATCTAAACCTGATAATGGATTAGAATCAGGAAAATCTTCTGGTACAACATTTACTAATAAAGCAGAGTTAGCATTTTCTAAATCTCTTTTATATTCACTCATTCCATTAGTAACAATTGTATTTTCATCGCTAGAAGATGCTACTACTACTCCACCAGGACACATACAAAAAGTATAAGCACTTCTTTCTTCTCCATGATAAACCAATTTATACTCAGCTGGAGGTAATTTTAATTTAGTAAATTCACCATATTGGCTCTTATTAATCATTTCTTGTTTATGTTCTATTCTAACTCCAACAGAAAAGGGTTTTTGCTCCATCTTAATACCTAAATCACATAATCTTTTAAAAGTTTTATGTGCAGAATGACCAATTGCTAAAATAACAGTATCACATTCATATTCTTTATTACCAACTACTCCAACTATTTTATTATCCTCTATAATAAAATCTTCTATTCTTTCATTAAAATGATATTCTCCACCCTGACTAATAATATATTCTCTAATATTTTTTACTATTTTTCTTAAATTATCTGTACCAATATGTGGTTTATTCATATATGTTATTTCTTTAGGAGCTCCATATTTATAAAAATAATTAATTACTTTTTTACAATATTTACTATTTATACCAGTTGTTAACTTTCCATCCGAAAAAGTACCTGCTCCTCCTTCTCCGAATTGAACATTACTACTAGTATCTAATATTCTATTATTTCTAAAATTATCTACTTTTTTTACTCTTTCTTCAATCTTATCTCCTTGTTCAAAAATAATAGGCTTAATACCATTTTCTATCAAAGTTAAAGCAGCAAATAATCCAGCCGGACCACTACCAATAATAATAGGTTTTTTATTAGATTTTCTTTTTACTACGATTTCTTCTAATTTCTCTTCTTCTAAATGAATACAATTTTTAACATCATATTCAGATTCATATACTAGATCGATTGTATAATTGTAATGAACATCTTTTTTATCTCTAGCATCTATAGATTTTTTTCTAATATGATATTCTTTTATATTCTCTTTAAATAATCTTTCTTTTTTACATAAGTAATTAATTATCTCTTCTTCAGATAAATCTTTTCTAATTTTTATATTATTAAATCTAATCATAGTATTCACCCATTTAATTATATCAATTTTTTACATGATTAAACACTTTTTTAAATCTCTTTTATTTACTAAAAAAAATTATTAAATTATACTAGAATTAGGTGAAATATATGGTTATTTACTTATTACTAAACTTTATTTCTTTATATCTATGTAGTTGTATGTTTATATATAAAGCAGGATATAAGCTTTATTATGGATTGATTCCTTTAGTTAATATTTATTACATGTGTAAAATTTTAAATATTCATCCTCTTATTTTGATAATTTTAGGTTTACTATTAATATTCATTCCATATAAAAACTTAATAGCTACTATAATGTATATATTTATTCCGTTCTTAATAGTAGATGCTTTTGTATATAGTAATATTTCTATGTTCTATGGAATATTAGCATTAGTATTACCATTCGTAGCATTTCCAATTATAGCTATGAAAGGAGATTATCAATATGCAATATACTAAGAATTTCTTTTCTAGGCATCATCTTTTTACTGTATTATTAATAGGATTAAGTATTTATATTTATTGGAATTATACACGAGAATATGAACTAGTTCCAATTGATAAAAATGATGAATTTTATGTAAATGATTTATATCTAAGTAAAGGTAATATTTATAAAAATGTATTAAATGAAGATCAAAAAAGAGCATATAAAGAAATAGTTAAATATGCTAAAAAAGGTGCTACTACTGGGAAAATAGATTTAAGCAAATATGATTGTAAAGATTTTAGTACATGTAATGGAATATTTGAAATAGCTAATGATGCTATACT
>CACYBN010000105.1 GCA_902772675.1 uncultured Erysipelotrichaceae bacterium | reverse complement strand
TTAGGTAATGAATTAAAATCATCATTTAATAATATCAATTGTGATACATTACGTGCTGCATCAGATCCACTTTTAACTGAAATAGCACAATCACTCTCTTTAAGAGCTAATACATCGTTAACTCCATCACCTGTCATTGCAACAGTTCTTCCCTCTTCTTTAAGAGTCTTAATAATTATTTGTTTTTGTTCCGGTTTAACTCTACCAAAGATCGAATAATTTTTTATTGCTTCAGTAAGTTCATAATCTTCTAGTTCAGATAAATTAATACCAGTCATATTAGTAAGACCTACTCTTTTAGCAATACTCATTACTGTTTCAATATTATCTCCAGAAATTATTTTTACATCAACATTATTCTTTCTAAAATAATCTAAAGTCTTTTTAGCAGATGGTCTAATTACATCCTCAATTAAACAATATCCAATACATTGAATTCCTTTTAAATCCTTTTTTAAACTCTTAGACTTACCTAAAGCTACTACTCTATAATTATCTAAATATTCAGATATTATCTTATTATCATCAAATAATACTTCAGGAGCTCCTAAATATAGAGTATAATCATCAAATTCTATACAAGAATACTTTCTATCAGATGAAAATGGAACTCTACTTTTAGCTTTAATCTTTTCACCTTTATAATGATTCTTTAAAGCAGTCATAGTTATATTAGTATCTTCACTAGCTAATGTATACATTTTTAATAATTCATCTAATTCTTTTTCTGAACTCTTTTTAGCAGGTACTAATCCCTTAAATACCATCTTTCCTTCAGTTAGAGTACCTGTTTTATCTAAACATATAGTATCTACTCTAGCAAGTATTTCTATAGCATATAACTCTTGTACTAAAACATTAACTTTATACAATTTAATAATACCTACAGCCATTACAGAACTAGATAATAATATTAGTCCTTCAGGTATCATACCTATAAGAGATGCTACTGTAGTAAAAATACTTTCAGGAATACTATTTGTAATTGCAAACTCTTTATAGAACATCAACATACCAATTGGAATAATTAATATAGATAAAATCTTTAATACTCTAGTAAAAGATCCCATTACTAAAGAATTAATTTTCTTTTTATATTTAGCTTCATTAGTTATTTTAGCAGAATAATTATCACTACCTACATGAATAACCTTAGCATAACATACTCCTGATATTACATAAGATCCTGATAATAATTCATCTCCAGCTTTCTTTTTTCTAGGACTAGATTCACCAGTAATCAAAGCTTCATTTACTTCAATTTCTCCTTCTACTATTACAGAATCCGCTATTATTTGATGTCCTAAATTTAACTTAATAATATCATCCATTACTACTTGATCTAATGGAAGTATAACTTCTCTAGAATCTCTTATAACTGTACATTTAGCTTCAGATATAACTGCTAATTTATCAATAATAGTTTTAGAAATTATCTCTTCTATAATACTAATAATAGTATTAACTATAATAACTCCCATAAATAAACAGTTCTTTAAACTATTAAAAATATCTCCATTAGTTACTCCAGCAAAAAATACTAAAGCACCTAAAACAATATTTAAGAAATTAAAATAAGTAAATATATTATCTGCAAAAATTCTACCAATAGATTTAGTTTTAGGAGAATCATCAAAATTGACTAATCCCTTCTCAATTCTTTTATCAACTTCTCTTTGACTAAGACCTTTTATATCATTCATATCCATCACCTAATACAATTATAATTTTATCATGAAAAAAGAATGTATTTCTACATTCCATTAAATTTTAAAATAAATTTTACATATAAATAATAATATATTACACTTCTATAGCAATTATTAATAAATATTTATTTTTATACTTACTATATTTCTTATCTTTACTACAAGTTTGTAATATTAAAGTTCTTTTATCACTAGAAAGTTCTACATCACTATCATATATACTTCTAGATTTTAATAATTTTAAATGTTTTAAATATTCACTATCAGAAAAATTTAATTTAGTATAAATCCAATCACTAGTTTCTACATAAATAGAAAATATTTCATATTTATATATATTATTATCTTTTTCTAGATATAAATATTTATGTTCTTTATAGAATTCTTCATCATTATAATTTTCTAAATAACTAAATGGAAGAGATAATCTATTATTATTGTGTCCATATATAATTATCTTTCTAGTATTTAATGAAACTCTATAATCTAAGTAGGTAGCTCCACTACTTTTCTTTTTTAAATTAGAATTATGTGTTAAAAAATAGTCATTATCACTATATTGATACAATGGTTCTTTAAAACTAGAATTATCTATAGATAAGTATCCATAAAAATATTTATTATTATAAAATTTACTATTATTTACTTCTATATATCTTTTATCTTCTTTTTTGATTACACCCGGTATTTTACCAATATCATCTATATGAATAATAGTATATTCTTCACTAGACATATTAAAGAAAGTACAACTTCCAAAAAGAATAATTGAAAATATAAAAATAAAGGTATACATAAACTTCTTCATAGTAATCACCTAAATTCGGCATTATTATACTACAAAATATAAAATAAATCAAAAAAACTAATTATTAATTAGTCTTTTTCCTTTTACAAGAGGATTTATTATCCTATCTTTTACTTTAGGTATTTCTGTTTTAGGAATATTTCTTTTCTTTATAGATTTAAAATTACTAAATTCTTTTTTAAATTCAGGATCTTTTATACTACTAAATAGTCCATATATTTCTTCTTCAGTTTTAGTAAATAAATCAATATATTTAATATATCCTTTATCAATTACATATCTTGTCAAATCACTTAATAAATTCATCATATAATTATCTTCATTAGAATGACAATAACTATTTATAACAGAATTAACTTCGTATATTCTAGAAGCTGCATCATAACTATCAAAACCTAGCTCTGTTCCATTAAAGACAACATGAGTAGATAATTCTTCTACTTCCTCTAATGATAAGCTTTTAGTCCAGATAAGACCTGTTAAAAATATTCCATCTAATCTATCAGCACATATCATAGGTCTATCATTATCTACGATAGGATATCTTTTAAAATCAGATACTTCATCAATAGATATATTATCTCTTTCAAGTAATGATAATAATTCCTTATCTTTTTCTATAATAAGTCTAGTTAAATCTTCAGTAGATTCCTGATTTACATAATCACCATTCATATAATCGATAACATGAGCAAAACATGGTGTTGAAATATCATGAAACAATCCAGCTAAAGTTGAAATTTTATCATGAGTAAAATGATAAGTAATAAGTGCAACACTAAGAGAGTGATCAAATCTACTTATATAATGTTCAAAATCATAAATATCATCTGATGCATAATCCATTCCACAAAAATAACCAATACATTTTAATCTTTCTATAGATGGAACTTTTAAATAATCATTTAGAAATTCTGGTATTTCACCAAATATAGACAAATATCTATCTAAAAATTCTTTATCACTCATATTATCACCTCAAAAAGTCAATTAAACTTATTATACTATATTCATAATAAAAAGGACTAATTAATTAGTCCCATTATTTCCTGAATCTGATGTTCCACCTGAAGAACTCTCTCCACCAGAACTTCCTGATGAGCTACCTGAGCTTCCAGAAGTTCCTCCTGTTGAAGATCCTGAAGATCCTGAAGAACCACTAGAACTACTAGAACTTCCAGAATTACCACCAGTTGAACCACCACTGCTTGGTGTTGTACTAGAACCACTATCAGTTCCACTAGATGAACTTGAAGAACTAGAAGAACTACTAGAACTACTACTTGTAGATGAACTACTACTCTTTGTAGAATCATCTGTCGTTGTTGTAGTTTTAGCTTTCTTTTTAGTTGTTCTTTTAGTAACTCCATGATTACCAGTAATAATTGTTTGTGATCCTATTGGTTCATTTAAGATTAAACCAAATCCAGAAACTACTTTTCTACCACCAGTAACATTTTTACCATATATTGTCTTAGGATGATTCATAAGTTTTCCATCTATTGCAAGAGAAGCACTTGTACCACCATCTAAGTTTGCAGCATTATAAGCACCATATTTTTCTAAAGTTTCTACTACTTCAAGTAAAGTAGGTCCATTAGTATGAACACCTTCAGTTACTAGGAATAATACAACTCCATCTCTTCTTTGAGCTATAGCAACTCTTGCTGCTCTATCATATCCACCTGCTGCAGATTGATATTTTATCTTCTTACCATTAACCATTAAGAATGGACCAAATTGTAATGCATCACGAATTCCCATCTTAATAGCATCATTTGCAGTTGCTTTAGTAAGAATTAATTTATTATCATTAGTAAATCCTATTAAATTAGTAGCTTTACTTGTATCAGACCAGATAATTTTTCCATTTTTAATTAATGTTCCTTTAGGTATATCACTACCATATCCAGTAGTATCATTAAATCTACCACCATTTATACAAACAACTCCACCATTTCTAGGACACATCTTAATTACTTGTTCTTGTCCAGAACCAGTATTAAATTGATTAGAAGATATCAATTTAACTTTAGAAGGATCATATATAGCTACTAAATGAGCATCATATTTTCCAACTTTTATTTTTAAATATTTATAATCTTCATTTCCAGGATCACGAGTAAGAATAGCTTCATCATATTCATTGTCATAACTATCTCTTTCTTTAGTATCTATAACAATTGCATCTAAATCTACTTCATCAGTTAATGGAATATATTTATTAGCATTCATTATTCTATCTATAGTATCTTCACTATAGAAAACATATGCTATATATTGATGTGTTTTAGTTATCATTGCTGTAGAAATAATTTTTTCTTTAAAATTAGGTACTGCATATACTAAGATAAAACAACAAGCTACTATGATATCTATAAAAGCTACAAATATAGTTAACTTTTTCATCTTAGGCATTTTCTTTTTTGGTTTATTTTCTCTTTTTTTCATAATTAATCCTCCAATACATAAGGATCATCTAATGAACCAGATCCACTCTTTATATCAGTCTTCTTAATTACTATAGAAGGTTTAACACCTCTATTAATAGTTCCTTTAGCTGTAGTTAATCCCTCTTTATAAATATATATATTTCCATCTTGAGCACCGTTAATTAAGAAATAATTATCAGCTTTATCAAACTTAAAGTCCATTACAGAAGTTAGTCCAACTTTACATGTAACTTTTTCACTCTTAATATCAGCATAACTATTATTATATTGTCCTATATACCATTCATTATCTAATAATTTATTTTTATATGATAATGAATTTAAATATTTAGTATTTAAATAAGTACCAATAGAATTCTTACTACTTATATTATATTTATTACCAGTAGTATCAAATCTATATGTAGACTTATATAAATTAGTAAGACTTAAATAAATTTTATTCTTTTCTATTTTATATACTGTCCAAATATCTTTATCTAATTTGATATGATCTCCATATGTTAATTTAGAAGCTTTATCATCGACAGTATAAGGAGATTTTTCAGTTCCTTCTCCTCCAGAAACTGCTACACTATTCTTTAAAGTAATAACTGGTTTAACATCGTAAGAATCAGTAACATCAGCATAACTTAAACTCTTACCATTAATAACCCATGCTTTTTCTTTCCCTCTAGAACTTAACCAAATATTATCATTTTCTGAAGAAATATATGATTTTTCTTCGGCTTGACTATTTAAAAACTCTTCAATAGTTAATAATCTTACATAATTACTACTATCGATTTTAGTACAATTAACTTCACTTAAATCATTTATTAAATCATTACATACACCAGTTTTAACTAATTTACTCTTATCAAGTAAAGGTAAGAATTCTTTCTTTAAATAATCATTAATATCAGAATTACTATAATTAGTTATTTTACTATTCCATTTAAGATTATTAATACTATTATCTAATACTAAATCTACAGTTCTATCTTCATTTATTTTAAGTATTCTCCATGTAAAACCAGAGAAACTTATATAATTGTTTTTCTCTTCACCTTTATAAATATAATTACCATTTACTAAATAAAGTCCATCTCCTTCATAAACAAATGAACTACTACTAGTAATCTTATTACTCAATAAAGATAAAACTTTACCAGATGCATCTTTAGGATTATAAATTCTATAATATTTAATTAATCTATTACCATAGAAGAAACAACAACCTATAATAAAAAGAAAACTAAAAGCACAAAAGACTGTTTGCATAAATAAACCTGTTTTAAACTTTCTAACTTTTCTAGGAGCAGTAGGTTTCATTTCAACCATTTTTTCTTCTAATTGCTCTCTAGATTTAGTCTCTCTATAAGCGCTACTTCTAGCAGACTCACGTTTCTTTACAGGAATAAATTCTTTTGTTTTTTCTTTTTCATTATAAGCATCTATTACTTCTAATTCATCATTTTTCATTAATAACACCCCAGACTTATTCACGAACTATTAAGATTTTACTATAAATACATAAAAATCTCAACTAAATAAATAAAAAAAGTCATAATAAATGACTTTAATTATTAACAAAACTTTTAAAATTTTCTAAAGAATGACTATTCCACATGGTAATACGAGGAACTTCATATGGATTAGTACCTACTGTAGAAACTCCTTTAGTAGTACCTGTTCCTTTAAAAGCAATTAGAAAACCGCTTTTTTTAAGTAACTTCTCTGCTCTTTCATTATAATCATAAAAAGGATATGCAAGAGCTATAGTATTAGATCCTAATATCTCTTTAGATTTCTTTAAATCATTTAAAATAGTATCTTCACTGAAACAAAGAATACCTCCTCCTTGTTGATATGAATATGTAGTCTTACATTTACCAGTAGTATGCATATCATGTGTATGAGATTGTACTTCTAAAGACTTAGATTTATATTCATCTAAAGATTTTACCCTACTAGTTATTAAAAATGTAGTAGCATGTAAATTGTATTTTTCTAATACTTCTATCGCAGATTTAATTAATTTACCATCGTCTAAAGTAATTACTACACTATTATGAGGAAGTCTTATTTTACCAGAAACAAACAAGTACATTTCTTCAGTAGTTAAAGTAAAGAACTTATTATCATATAAATATTTCATTTCTCTATCAAAATTAGATTTACTCTTACATAATTGAATATTAGTACATTTATCATTTTTATCAAAGACTCTATGATAACATAAAGTAGTTATCTTTTTAGCAGGTGTTTCTTTACTATTAGATTTATCTATTATTTTCTTAATATCAGATTTATTTATATATACTAAACTATTATTAAATTCAAAATAATACTTATTATCATAATTAGATATTAATATTGGATAACTCTTTTCTCCAGATAAAGTATATAATTTATTCCCATTCTTAGAATAAATAGTATATTTATCTTTGGTAATTAAATTTTTATTAAAAGCTATATAATTTTTATATCTATAGTCATTTTCTATATCATTTGATACATTAACATCATTATAATAGACATTTCCTATATTTTTAATTTTAAAATATTTAGTATCACTCTTAATATTTGTATCTTCTAGTTCTAATAAAGCATCTTTATATATAGTACCTATTTTTTCATTATTAGAATCTAATATATCTGTATCTTTATTAGCAATAACATATTTAGAAAAGTGACTTTCTATTATTTTTATTTTTTGTTTATCAGATAATTTACTATTACTAATACTAATTGTACTTATATCATTTAATATTTTATCTTTATATCCTAAAAATATACATATTCCAGTAGTAAAAATTAATATGATTAATAATAAAAATCTTTTCATACTATCACCTATTTCATAAATATTATATCAAATAATAATTAACATACAATAATTAGTTTATTTTAATATTTGTACTTTGACATAATAGTTATGTACTAATAGAAAGAATGAGAGATTTATAAGAAGAAAATGGAGAATTATGTGGAGAATTAAGAAGCAAAAGAGAATATCCATGTAGATATGAATTAGTTGAAGAAAATATCATAATAGATAAATTACCTATAAATAATAATGGAAAAATAGATAGAAAGGCATTAAGTGAATTATGAAAAAGATATTGATTTAATAGAAAATTGTTTATTAGATTCCTATGCTTTTATCGAATTATTTTCAAGATTAGAAGATTTAGGAATAGATATCCAACCAACAAGAATAGATAGATTTAAATTAAAAACAGTTAAAGGAATTGAAGGATTAATTGATGAATATGAAAAAAAAAGAACTAATTGTTAGTCCTTTTTATTTTATCTGGTGCCTGTGAAGAAGAAGTCGAATAACTTTTCTTACAAACATTAATAGGTAGTAATAACTTACTAACTAATACAAGTATACTAC
>CACYBN010000104.1 GCA_902772675.1 uncultured Erysipelotrichaceae bacterium | reverse complement strand
ATTATCAGTAGTATCATTACTCTTAACAGTAGTATTCTATTTTGTAAGTGTATGGTTTATTGAAAATAAATTAGAAGTATATAATTAAAAAGACTTATTTAAGTCTTTTTTTTATAAAGTATTTTTTATTTTTTCATAAGATGTTAAAATGAATATAGGTGATAATATGGAAAAACTAGAACAACAAGTAAGATTGAGTAGTTTATTAGATGTAATAGCACTAGTCATTAGTAGTAGAATTATCAAAAATTGCTAATAAATTAAGAGATATTAGTTATGGAGCTTATAATGAAGGATTATTAAATAGCGAAGATAAGACTAAATAATAAAATGTTTTAATATTTATAATGTTGTTAATGAAAAACAAGTAGTTTAATTGTTTTTTAATATATAAATAAATATATAAAAAAGGAGAGTAATAATGAAAAAATTAATAGTTGGACAATCAGGTGGACCAACATCTGTAATCAATGGCACCCTAGCTGGTGTATATTCTGAAGGAAAGAAAAAAGGATTTAAAGTATATGGAATGTTAAATGGTATAGAGGGACTATTAGATGGAAAGATGATAGATTTAGATGAATATTTTAATAATTCAGATAATCTAGAATTATTAAAAAGAACTCCATCTAGTTTCTTAGGTACATGTAGATTTAAATTAGGAAAAGCTGAAGAACATGAAGATTTATATAAAAAGATTTTTGATATATTAGATGAAAATGAAATAGATTCATTTATTTATATAGGTGGTAATGATTCTATGGATACAGTAGAATCTTTATCTGATTATGCAAAGGAACATAATAAACATCAAAACTTTATTGGTGTACCTAAAACTATAGATAATGATTTACCTATAACAGATCATTGTCCTGGATATGGAAGTGCATGTAAGTATATAGCAACAACTTTAAAAGAAGTAATAAGTGATAATGCTTGTTATGGAGATACAAAAAAGACTGTTGCAATTGTAGAAATTATGGGAAGACATGCTGGATGGTTAACAGCATCAGCTGCATTAGCAAAAGATGATAATTGTCCTGGAGTAGATGCAATATATTTACCAGAAGTAGCTTTTGATATAGATAATTTTGTTAAAGAAACAGAAGAATTATTAAAGAAGAAATCTAATATAGTAATAGCTGTATCAGAAGGAATAAGAACTGAAGATAGAAGATTTGTCTGTGAACTATTAGATACTAATTTACAAACAGATGCTTTTGGTCATAAAGAATTAGTAGGATGTGCTGATGCTTTAGGTAGAATATTAAGAGATAAATTAGGTGTTAAAGCAAGACCTATTACTTTATCTACTCTACAAAGAGCAGGAGCTCATCTAGCATCTAAAACTGATTTAGAAGAAGCTATAGAATGTGGTAAATTAGGAGCAGATTTAGCTGCTAAAGGTGAATCTGGTAAAATGGTTATTATGACTAGAGAAACTGGTAAGAAATATCAAATTAAATATGAAGTATTTGATGATATACATAAAATTGCTAATGTAGAAAAGAAAATTCCTCTAGAATGGATAGATGTAGAAAACAATTATGTTAAAGAAGAACTAATTGATTATATGAGACCATTAATCCAAGGAGAAGTAAAACAGATATATAAGAATGGTCTTCCTCAACATATTACTTTAAAAAGAAACTAAAACTATTAGTTTCTTTTTATTTATGATAAACTTATCTTAGAATAGTAGCGATATTATAAAATAATAAAAGGACTTATTTAAGTCCTTTTATATGATAGAAATATATTATTTAAAATGGTAGAATGGTAATAGGTGATAAGATGAGTACTTTAGAAGATATAAGTAGTAAATTAAAATCTGATGATATGGAAGTTTTTGATGAAGGCTTTTGTGAATTATATAAAAATGTATCAAGTTTCAGATATCCAGAAGTGAAAAAATATATTTTGTATTTAGATTTAAGTACTATTGATTTTTAATATTATGCAAGATATAATTGAATCGTAAAAATAGAGGTAGTTTTTATGAAAAAAAACTTAAAATGGATAATTATAATTATTGTCTTATTAATTTGTGCTCTACGATTCTTCTTATTCAATAATAGCAAATATGAAGTAACTATTCAGGATGAAAAAGGAAATACTATAGAAAAAATTAAAGTAGATAAGAATTCTAAAATTGAAGATTTAGAAGTTCCAGAAAAGGAAGGATATGAATTCTTATATTGGACTATCGATAATAAAACAGTAGATGGTTCTAAAAAGGTTTCTAAAAATATGATATTAGTACCTGTTTATCAAGAAAAATATGAAGCTAATGATTTTACAGTATCATTTGATACCGATGGTGGGTCAGAAATTGATCCTATTGTTGTAATAAAAGGTAATGCCGTTTCAGAACCTGCAATACCTGCAAAAGAAGGATTTGTATTTGTAAGATGGGAGTTAAATGGAGAAACGTACGATTTTAATACTCCTGTTAATAAAAATATAACTCTTAAAGCTAAATGGGAAAAAATAGAAGATAATAAAAAAGTATATACAGTAACATTTGATACTGATGGTGGAGAAGCAATTCAACCTAAAGAAGTTGTTGAAAACTCTAAAGTAGAATCTCCTAGTAAGCCTATAAAAGTTGGATATAAATTTAAAGAATGGCAATTAAATGGTAAAAAGTATAACTTTAATACTCCAGTAACTAGTAATATAACTTTAAAAGCTATATGGGAAAAGAATGCAAATGATAATACATTTATGGTTTCTTTTGATACTAATGGAGGAACA
The DNA here is from genome assembly GCA_902772675.1 of uncultured Erysipelotrichaceae bacterium. Classification (GTDB taxonomy): domain Bacteria; phylum Bacillota_I; class Bacilli_A; order RF39; family UBA660; genus RUG11788. The sequence goes on along the minus strand of CACYBN010000104.1, from coordinate 896 downwards.
AATATATCTAATCAAAGAATTGAAAAAGGTAAAAAGGTAGTAAGACCTAGTAATCCAGTAAAAAACGGTTTCGTTTTTGTCGAATGGCAATTAAATGGTAAAAAATATGATTTTAATACTCCAGTAACTAAGAGTATTACTTTAAAAGCAGTTTGGAAACAAGTTGCTATCAATCAATATACAGTAACATTTGATACAGGTAATGGATCAAGTATAAAATCGCAAATAGTAAATGCAGGTAATAAAATTACTAAGCCAAGTGATCCTACAAAAAATGGTTATACATTTGTTGAATGGCAATTAAATGGTAAAAAATATGATTTTAATACACCAGTAACTAGTAATATTACATTAAAAGCTATATGGAAAGGAAACGCACCTATTACTTATACTGTTAAATTTGATTCAAATGGTGGTTCTACTGTTTCATCTCAAACAGTAAAGAAAGGTGAGAAAGCAAGCACTCCATCAAATCCAACATATAGTGGACATACTTTTAAAGAATGGCAATTAAATGGTAAAAAGTATGACTTTAATACACCTGTAACAGAAAATATTACTTTAAAAGCAACGTGGACAAATAATGAATGGGAAATTAATTCATCTGGTGAAATAATTAAATATAAAGGATCAAGTGCAGAAGTAACTATTCCAAATAAAATTGATGGTATAGTACCTGTTAAAATATTATCAGGAGCATTTGCAAGTAATAATTTAACAAAAGTATGGTTAGCTAAATCTATCACAACAATTGAAACTAATGCATTTAATAAAGAAAAAAATAAAAATTTAACTAGATTATATATGACTGATGCACAATTTAAGAATAATACTATAGAAAAAACATTAAACTTAACAGGTACTTGTACTACAAAGACTAAAAAAGGTACTTTGAT
>CACYBN010000103.1 GCA_902772675.1 uncultured Erysipelotrichaceae bacterium | reverse complement strand
CTTTAGTAACTTTTTCTCCTAAATAATCTTCTGCATAAGACTTTAAATAAGATAAGATCATGGCTGAAATTTCTTCTGGTGTATATTTCTTTCCTTCTAATTCAGTCTTTTTACTTGTACCCATTAAACGTTTAATTGAAGATACAGTATTTGGATTAGTTAAAGCTTGTCTTTTAGCAGCTTCACCAACTATTCTTTCTCCTTTTTTAAATGCTACTACTGAAGGTGTAGTTCTATTACCTTCTGGGTTTGGAATTACATGTGCTTCTCCACCCTCTAAAACAGATACACAACTATTAGTTGTACCTAAGTCAATACCTATAATTTTACTCATATTTAACATCTCCTTAATTTAATTTATTAACTTTTACACTAGCAGGTCTAATTACCCTACCATTTAGTTTATATCCTTTTATTAATTCTTCTAATATTATATTATCAGGTTTAGTTTTATCTTCTCCTACTAACATAGCTTGATGTACATTAGGATCAAATTCAACTCCTTCTGAAACTATTTCTTCTACTCCATATTTCTTTAATGTATTTAAAAGAGTATTATATGATAATTTAAATCCATCTAAGAATTTAGTTAAACTTTCATCTTTAGAATTATTCAATTTTAATGCTCTTTCAAAATTATCAAGTACTGGAAGTAGTTCTAATATTAAATCTTGATTAGCAAATTTAAGTCTATTTATAACTTCTTCATCTTTTCTTTTGCGATAATTAATTAATTCAGCTTGAGATTGCTTTAATTTATTTTCAAGATTTTCAATATTATTTTTTAAGATAAGTACTTCTTCACTTTCTTGATCTTGAACAGCTTCTTCAATATCTTGTTCTACTTTTTCTTCATCTTTTATTTCTTCAGCTTGTATTTCTTCCTTTTTTACTTCTTCATTTTTTACTTTTTGCTTTTTCACTGTTTCATCTCCTTATCTCTCTAAATTTTCTTTTATAAATTCTAATAAACTAACTACACGGTCATAATCCATTCTTTTAGGACCCATAACAACTAATTTACCTTCTTCAGTATCTGTTTTATAATTTGTTTCAATAACAGTCATATCATCATCTAAATGATTTTCTTTACCTATATAAATATTAATATTATTATTATCAGTATCAATATTATTAATAAGATCATACATATTATCATCATCAATCTTTTCTAATATTGAACTAATCTTTTCTACACTATTGAATTCTTTATGTTTTAATAAATTATTTCTTCCTACTATATCTACATTAGTATTATTAGCAGCAAAATTATTAAACACATTATAGAAAGCATTATATAGTTTTTCGTGTTCAGATACATAATTACTTATAATAGGTTTAATCTCATATTCTAGTTTAGCTGATACTTCATCTATTGGAGTACCAGTAATTAGATTATTTATCAAAGTAACTGTCTTTTTAATATCTTCACTTGATACATTAGGTAAATTTACAGTTTTATGTTCTACATAACCTGTATTAGTTACTACTATGATGGTTAAATTATCTTGATTTAAAGGAACTACACTTATTTCTTTTAAAGTATTATCATGTTTAGCTACTCCTAATTTAATAGAGGTATAATTAGTCATTTCTGATATTAATTTTAAACTTTCATTTACTATATCAGATAATTGCATTTGACTATTTTTAAATACTATTTGAAGTTTAAGCATATCTTCAGCACTCATCTTTTTAATTTCCATTAAATTATCAACATAGTATCTATATCCTTTTTCTGAAGGAACTCTACCAGATGATGTATGAGTCTTTTCTAATAATCCTTTCTCTTCAAGCAAAGCCATTTCACTTCTTATAGTTGCACTAGAACATTTAAGTCTTTCACAAATCTCTGAAGAAGATATTGGTCTAGCTTCATTTATATATTCTAATACGATAATTTTTAATACTTCTTTTTGTCTATCAGTAAGCATTATTATTTCACCATCCTAGCACTTTTGATTAACCAGTGCTAATTATAATTATATACTCATTTTGGCACTTGTCAATAGTAATTGCTATTTTTCTAAAAAATAAAAAAACAGGTGTTTTAAACCTGTCTTATATAGCTATTTGCTTAACAAAACTACTAGTATTAACATAAGTTAATCCATATCTTTCGCTTTGTAATACATCAGTAATTGATGTATCTCCATTTACTGTTCTTTCTTTATATATTCTTCCTTTAAAGTCATCTTGTACTTTTATCTATAGAATTTCCAATATCCATATTGTTTTAATTTTTTCTTTCTAATATCAAATCTATATATACTTACACATGAAGATATAAGTTCAACAACAGCATCTACTACTCCAAAGATTACTCCTACTTTATAGTTATATATAATCCATAAACATGATGCTATTGCAGCACATATTCTATATAATTTCATATTATCTACATATAAAGCAAGAAAGAATCCTATACTAATTACTACTGGAATTATACTAAATATATCAGTATAGGTCATTATACCAAAAATAACTACTAAAGATATAAATATAAACACTCCGTATAGAGGAAACTTAACTTTTTTTCTATGACATATACTAAATATTGTAGATCTTGCTATACCAAAAATACTATTGTTAACTCCAGCATAGGCATTTAACATTAAATATTCAAGAGCATAGAAAGAGTTAGCTGCTATATTTAATCTTAATACTGTAGATTTCTTTTTAAATTGAAAAGATGCTACATATAAGATAAATGCTATTAAAGCTAATATTTCCGCAATGTAATTAACCATAATACACCTTCTATCGTCAAAGACAATTATTCATTTTAATAAATTATATCAAATAAAAGTAATTAAATCTTTATTTATATAGATAATAACTTGTAAATTTACAAATAAAAAAATACCTAAAAATAGGTATTTTAATAAGTTCCTCCATATGGATTATTTCCTGCATTCATATCATTTCTAATCATGTTAGAACCATCACTATTCATTACTTGTTTAGCAGGTCCAGTATTAGTATTAACAACAGACTCCATAGTTTTCATTCCTGCAATTTCTGTTCTTCTAGGATTTTGATTCATACCTGCTATTCTATTTGGATCTTGTCTAACTCCTGCAACAGTATCAGGTGCTGCTTTAACACCAGCTATATTACCAGAATTAAAAATTTGTTGAGAGTTTCTAAAATGATTAGCGTTTCCATAACTTTGAAAATTATTATTTAACATAAGATCACCTCTAATATTATTTTAACATAAAAGTATTATTATAATTAAAAAAATTAATCTTTATTTACACTATTCTTCAGTTACTTCAAAATCAGTAATAGTTCCATCTTTATTTAATATCTTATTAATATTTTCTTCAGCATTTTTTAATTTATCATCACATACTTTAGCTATTTTCATAGCTTCAGTAAATTTATTAATAGCATCATCTAAATTAACTTCACCTGATTCTAATTCTTTTACTATAGTTTCTAAATTATTTAAATTTTCTTCAAAAGTTAATTCTTTCTTTTCTTCTTTTGCCATAGTTACCTCCTATAAAACTTTTGTATTGATTTTACCATCTCTAAATTCAATTTCTAATTTATCTCCTGATTTAAGACTTTTAGAATCACTTATTACTCTATTATCATTTCTAATAATAGTATATCCTCTTTTAATAGTAGATACTGGATTTAGAGTTTCTAATTTATTAAGTAAAACATTATATTTATTCATATTATTATTTAAAATATTATTCATATTTAATTCTAATTTATCTTTTAATAATAAATAATCTTGTTTTTTATTCTTATATATAATATCAGGATTATTTAAAATATAACTAGATTTTAAACTATTTAATCTATCTTTATTTATATTAATGATATTTTTAATATTAGTTTCTAGTCTTTCTAATAAATTATCAAATTTTTGTTCTTTTATCTCATATATATTCATTGGATTTTTTAATACATAAGAATCTACTAATTTAAATAAACCATTTCTTTTAGTTTCAATTATATTTTTAGTGCTTTTATTAAGTCTTATATATATTTGATTTAAATAATTAAAGAAATCCTTCATATCAGGTACAGCCATTTCTGCTGCTCCTGTAGGAGTCGGAGCTCTTAAATCAGCGACAAAATCAGATATAGTAAAATCTACTTCATGTCCAACTGCACTTATTACTGGAGTATCTAATGAATATATAGCTCTTGCTACTATTTCTTCATTAAAAGGCCATAAATCTTCAATAGAACCTCCACCTCTACCTACTATTAAGACATCTAAATCATAATTTTTAGATAATTCTATATTTTTAACTATATCACTAGCAGCATTTTCTCCTTGTACAAGAGAAGGAAATAATAAAGTTTCTGCAATAGGCCATCTTCTTTTAATAGTAGATAAAATATCTCTTATTGCAGCACCAGTAGGAGCAGTAATTATACCAATTCTTTTAGGAATTTTAGGAATAGGTTTCTTTTTAGATTGATCAAATAATCCTTCTTGTTCTAGTTTCTTTTTTAATTTTTCAAATTCGATATAAAGATTTCCTACTCCATCCTCAATCATATCATTTACATAGATTTGATATCCCCCATTAGCTTCATATACTGATACTTTACCTATTATTAATACTTTAGTTCCATCAACTGGTTCAAATTTTAATTTACTAGCAGCTGATGCAAACATAATCGCACTAATTCTTGAGTTTTCATCTTTAATAGTAAAATATAAATGTCCTCTACTATGAGCTTTAAAATTGGATATTTCTCCCTTTAATGCCACTCTTATTAAATTAGCATCATTATCAAATTTATATTTAAGATATCTATTAAGTTGTGTAACTGTAATATAATTATCTTCCATCTATTTCCTCATGATAGTATTTATCTAAAGCAGCATTAATCATCTTAGTAACTTTTTCATCACTATATTTTTTAGATAATTCTATAGCTTCATTAATTACTACTAAAGGAGGAGTATCCATATATTTAAGTTCATATATTGCACTACTTATAATAGCTTTATCAACTTTAGATAAACGATCTATATCCCAATTAACTAGATATTTATTAGCTATTTTAGATATTTCATCTTGCTTAGAAATAACTCCTTCAGTTAATTCATTAACAAATGGATTCTCTACTTCTAAAAGTTCCTTTATAACTTTATTTAATTCATATTCAATATTAGAAGATTCATATATATATATTTGATATATTGCTTGCATACTTATTTCGCGAAGCTCACTTCTATTTTTCATAGACATCACCAAATACATTTTATCATATAAAAAAAATAAAGTCATTAAACTTTATTATTTACCTACTTCAGGAAACATATCAGATAGAGAGATTTGATGATATGTTAAAGATTTTAGCTTTGGTTTTTGGGGAACTTCAATAGTATTAGGATTAGTTTTTTCTTCTTTTTCATGAGAAGTTGCTAAATCATAAGCTTTTGTAAATCTATATAATTCTCTAAATACTTTATATTGTTGCATTTTTTGTTTTAAATCAGCTTTCCATGCGCTTATATCTTCATCTAATGCAAAAGATGAATACATACTAGAATTGATACATGCATTATGTAATGAAGTTATTGTATTAGTAATATCTTTAGTTATTGAATATTCATATCCACCTTCAAATCCATCATTTTTACGAGCAGTAGCTACAAGTGTTTTAGCATAATCATGATTATTTGGATCAGTTATTCGTGAAATAACCTCATTCATAAATGAATAAGCAAATTCATCATCTCTACCTACTTTTGATCCTTCTGCGCCCAATGCTACACTTTTAAGATTTTCATCATCATATACGGGAGTCATTCTTCTCATGCTATAATTATAAAAATAACCTATATAAGTTTTTTTTAATTTAAAATTACCACTATAAAAACCTAAATCAGGATGATCTGTTTCAATTGATTCTAAAAATGAACTTAAATCAGTTGTTGATGTTGTAAGAGAATCAAAATATGCTAATGTTTGAGCAGGCGTATCTTTCTTAGCAAGATCTATAGCTTTAATTTCACCTAAACTAGGAACAACTTTTAAAGATACAGTTCCATCATTATGAAATGATAAACAAGTTTGTCCTTTATTATATCTATTTTGTAAAAAGAATCTGTAATTTCTCTTATACGCTATTGCCATAAATCCTAACCTCCCTTTTTTCACGCATAATATATCATACAACTGTTTAAAAGTCAATTTCAACTTATATGTTTACTGGATTTATATCAATATCTACTTTAACTTTACTATTAGAAGCATAGTGTTCTTGTAGTTTTAATAATGTTTCATATAGTTTATTATCCTTCTTATATTTAAGAATAATATTAAATCTATAAGTATTGTTTATTCTAAATACATTAGCTATTGACGGTCCTAAAATAATTGTATTTTCAAGATTAGATTTTAAATATTCTCCTACTTTAACACTTTCAGTACGAGCTAATTCATAGTCTTTAGAAATAATCTTTATCGATGTCATAAAATAGTATGGAGAATAAGATAATTCTCTTCTAATAGACATTTCTTTTTTAAAAAATGACATATAATCATTATTTTTTGAATAAATTATTGCATAATGTTCAGGATTATGTGTTTGAATTATTACTTCTCCTTCTTTATCTCCTCTACCTGATCTACCAGATACTTGAGATAATAATTGATATGTATATTCACTACTCCTAAAATTAGGAAATAATAATGATGTATCAGCATTTATTACTCCTACAAGAGTAACATTATCAAAGTCTAGTCCTTTAGCTATCATTTGAGTTCCTAATAAAATATCATATTTATGATTTTTAAAATCTTCTATTATCTTATTATGAGCTCCTTTTTTACTAGTAGTATCTAAATCCATTCTTACTACAGAAGCATCAAACTCTTTAGCTATTTCTTCTTCTATTTTTTCTGTACCTACTCCAAGAAGCCTTAATGAATCTTCTCCACATTCAGGACATCTACTCTTTCTTTTATTTCCATATCCACAATAATGACATCTTAAAGTATCACTAGTTTTATGATAAGTAAGAGATATATCACAATTAGGACACTTTTCTACATAACCACAATTATTACAAGATATAAATGAAGAATAACCTCTTCTATTTAAAAATAGAATTATTTGTTCATTCTTAGATAATTTATCTACTATTTCATCATGTAGTAATTTAGAAAAATAACTAGATTTATTCTTTTCTTTATTCATATCTACAATACTAACTTTAGGCATAGGTTTCTTATTAGCTCTATTTTTTAATTCTAATAAAGTATATACCCCTTTTAAAGCTCTAGAATAAGTTTCTAATGATGGAGTTGCACTACCTAAAACAATTACGCAATTATGAGTTTTTTGACGTAATAAAGCTATATCTATAGTATTATATTTAGGATTAGATTCTTGCTTATAAGTAGTTGAATGTTCTTCATCTATAATAATAGCTCCTATTTTCTTTAAAGGAGCAAATACTGCAGATCTAGCACCTATTACTATATCTATTTCTCCTCTCATAATCTTTCTATATTCATCATATCTTTCTCCATCACTTAATCTACTATGTAGAACAGCTATTCTAGATCCAAATCTCTTATAAAAACGATTAACTATTTGAGGAGTTAAACTAATCTCTGGTACAAGAACAATACTTTGTTCTCCTTTTTTAATCCTATCAGCAATAACTTCCATATATACTTCAGTTTTACCTGAACCAGTAACTCCATGTAATAAGAAAGTTTCATTAGTACTATTATTAATTCTATCTACTACTTGTTGTTGTTCTTCATTTAATTTGATTTTATAAGTATTTTCTTCAGAGTAATTTACTCTATATTCTTCAATCTCTTCTTCGATTAAAATATTATTTTTAATAAGAGTCTTAATACTTGAAGTAGAGCCTTCAATATCAGACTCTTTAATTTTATCTTTTATTTGATCTAATATTTCTTGTTGCTTAGGACTAATTTTAATTTTAGATAAGTCTATATCTTTATTTAAATATACATATTTAATATATTTTTTATTTATATTTGTCTTATTACTAGCTTTTAAAGCTTTAGGTAACATACATTGATAAGAACTTATCAAAGTAGAAAGAGTTATCCTACTTATATCTTTACCTAATTCAAGTAATTCTTTATTTAATATTACTTCTTCATCAGTAACATCCATTACTTCTTTTAAATCAGATAATTGTGAAGTATCACTTATACCTAGAATAAATCCTTCTAAAGTCATACTTCCAAATGGTACGATAACTCTTTTTCCTATTTCTATTTTATTTTCTAATTCTTTTGGTACATGGTAGTCAAATGTTCTATCTATATTTTTATTTGAAAGTTCTACTAAAACATTAACAACCATAATACCCTCCTATTTAATTTCTAATTCTATCTAAGTAATCACATACAGGTTTAAATGTTTTTCTATGTTCCTTTAAAATTCCATATTCTTTTATTGCTTCTATATGTGCTTTTGTTCCATATCCCATATTCTTTTTAAAATTATATTCAGGGAATTCTTTGTCTAATTCAATCATCATTCTATCTCTAGTTACTTTAGCTATTACTGAAGCAGCTGCAATAGTAAGACTTTTTAAATCTCCTTTTATAATAGATTCAGTAGGAATATCTATATCTAATTTAACTGCATCTATTAATACATATTCAGGTTTAATACTAGAATTATTAATAGATTCAATCATCGCTTCTTTAGTAGCTTCTAATATGTTAATTTCATCAATTCTATTATTATCTCTTAATGCTACTGAAACAGATAATGCTTCTTTCATTAAAATATCATAATAATATTCTCTTTTTTTAGCAGATAATTTCTTAGAATCAGTTAATCCTTCTAATTTATAATTAGGAGGAAGAATTACACAAGCTACTACTACAGGTCCTACTAAAGGTCCTCTTCCTACTTCATCTACTCCTGCTATATATTTTATTCCTTTATTTAGTAATTCTCTTTCATATATATAATTATCAATCATCAAAATCAGGCTCTTCCATTTTTAATACATCTTTATTTATAACTAATAAATCTCTATAATCAGGACTTACAGTTATTTTAATCTTAGGATATTTAAGTAGTAAATAATTATATAATTTCTTATCTTTAACAGAAGTTAGTAATAAATTATAAATATTAGAATAATCTTTTATTTCTAAATCAAGATCACTAGTATAAACAATATTAACTTTTTTATCATAGTCTTCTAACTTAGTATTAACACTATTAGTAGTATAATGCCTTACTTCTACTTGCATATAAGAACCCATATCTTCATCTTCTACTATTTCTACTTCTTTATAGTATTCAGTAATAATATGATATTTTTTATTTTTATTAAGTTTATATTCTTGTATAACCGCAGATTCATTAAAGTCTTCAGTTAAATTATCAATTCTTTTGTAATCTTTTACTTCAAATACTAGTAATACACTAGATAAACTAACAACTACAATAGCAACTACCATTGAAATAAAATATTTCTTTAATCTAGTATTCTTATTTGATAATAAACTCTTAACTAAGAATATAAATCCAGTAAAGAATATAATTAAACCTATAATAGTTCCAAATATACTTATTAAATATATTCCATCTTTTATATATCCTAAGAATAATCCTAAAGTAAATATAAGACCAATATCACATACAAATAATGGTATCAATATTATTATAGATAATACTTTTACAATATTTCTAATTGTCATTTTAATATTATTTTTTACTTTATCATCTTTTCTCTTATTCTTAAAAATTAATTTTTCATTATCTTCAATATTTTCTACAAGTCTATAGATAGATACTATAATAAATAAGATATAAGTAAACCAAATAACAGTTCTCCATATCCAAGCAATAATAGCTCTACCAGATAAACCAACTAGATATATCAATAATATACCTAATTCTTTAATAATATTACATAAGATTCCAAGAAGGATATATGTAAGTAACAATACAATTACTTTAATAATAGTTTTAATAACTATATTATTATCATTTTTAATAATAGTATTAGATAATTTTTCTAATAAAATATATATCTTATTACTTACTTTATTTAAAAAATCTCTAAATTTATCCATACAATCACCTAATATAATTTTATCAATTATATAAATATTTTAAAAGAAGAAAATAAAAAAAGAAGTATTATTTTACTTCTTCAATTCTATCAAAGGTAATATTACCTAATAAATTGTTTTTTAAATCTTCAATTATAATAGAAAATACTTTATCATAATCCATTTCTCCACCTTTTAGTAAGCATCCTCTTTTCTTACCAATAAGATCATAAGTATCAACTATATTATCATTATCTATTGATTCAATTCCATAACGTTCTTTAAGTCTATCTGGATATAATTCAAACATGATATTTAAGATATATCTAGATAACATTTCGGGATCTAAGATTTCTTCTTTAATAGATGAAAGAACTGCAAGATTATGTGCATGTTTTTGATTATCTATTTTAGGCCAAAGTATTCCAGGTGTATCAAGTAATTCAAAATCTTTATTAATTCTAATCCAACTAATAGATTTAGTTACACCAGGCTTATTTCCAATATTAACTGCTTTCTTACCAACTAATCTATTTATTAAAGTAGATTTACCTACATTTGGAACTCCGATAACTAAAGCTCTTAAACTACGAGGCTTAAGTCCTTTATTCTTACGAGATTCAGTTAATTTTTCATATACTCCACTTGAGGCATTTAATACTTTTTTAACAATATCTTTATCATTTAGAAGATCAACAGATATTACTATATAACCCAAACTTTTATAATAATCTATAAATTTATTAGTTTCTTCTTTATCACATAGATCATATTTAGTAAATATAATAACTCTAGGTTTATCTTTAATTAAATTATCTATGTCTATAATTTTACTACTATAAGGCATACGACTATCAACTACTTCATAGATGATATCTACTAAATTTAATTTTTCTTGAATTTCTCTTCTAGTTTTAGCCATATGTCCTGGGAACCAATTTATATTAGTTTTATTTTCATTCATTTGGATCAACTCCTTTATTTTAAATTTGGTAATACATCTTCTAAATATTCATTACT